>DVDU01000159.1 GCA_015296065.1 Oscillatoriaceae cyanobacterium M33_DOE_052
CCATTCATCATCAGTTACATCTGTGGGATAAGAACGACGTGCCATTGTACTGATTTTCCAGGTTTCATATGGTTTTGATTATTTATACCATATTTCCCAACCCCTAGGTTTTTCTTTATATTTATTTTATAAACTAGCTCTAATATTGCCAATATCCTCTCCTTCGGCGATACGAAAGGGGGTAGCGTCAGCATCACCAGCGATACCAGCATTGATGTTGACGCCATCAATTCCTATTCTGAAACTGGGCAAGGGGGAGATGTGAGTATCATTGCTGAGGGCAACATTACTCTGAGCGGCGATTTCTTCGGGAACACTATCCGCTCCGAAGGCCCACAGCAAGGGGGCAATATCAGCATTACCAGTAACACCGGGGAAATTAATGCCACAGCGGGTAATTTAGACTCCTATTCCACTAATGGCAATGCGGGGAATGTGATGTTGGATGCTACCGGCAACATCGCCACCCAAAACATCCGTTCTCAAGGCGATATAGTTGGCGGTAACATCGACATTACCACTGGCGGCAGTTTCACCACCACTGGCACAATTAACTCTTATGCCAGCAATGCCACTACTGGGGAAGCGGGAGATGTGAATATCACTGCTAATAGCGACATTACCCTAGGCGGGGATGCTAATAACAGTGCTATCCGTTCTGAAGGTGCTACAGTTGGCGGCAATATCAGCATTACCAGTAACAACGGGGAAATTAATGCCAATGCTGGAAATTTAGACTCTTATTCGGCCAAAGGCACTGCAGGCAGTGTTAATCTAGATGCTGCTACGGGAATTGATATCGCCAATATCCGCTCTGAAGGCGATACAGTTGGCGGTAGCATCAACATCACTAGCGATACCAGCCTTGATTTCACTGGCAGTACCCTCAACTCTTATTCTGAAACTGGGGAAGCGGGAGATGTGAGCATTACCGCTAATGGCAACATTACCCTAGGCGGGGATGCCAGTAACAGCGCTATCCGCTCCGACGGCGCACAACTTGGCGGAAATATCAGCATTACCAGTACCAGTGGGGAAATTAACGCCACGGCGGGTAATTTAGACTCTTATTCCACCAGTGGCACGGCGGGTAATGTCACTCTCGATGCTACCGGCAACATCGCCACCCAAAACATCCGCTCTGAAGGCTATACAGTTGGCGGTAAAATTGACATTACCACTGGCGGCACTTTCACCACCACTGGCACAATTAACTCTTATGCCAGCGATGCCAATACTGGGAACGCGGGGGATGTGAATATCACCGCTAATAGCAATATTACCCTAGGCGGGGATGCTAATAACAGTGCCATCCGTTCTGAAGGTGCTACAGTTGGCGGCAATATCAGCATTACCACTACCAGCGGCGCCATTAATGCCAATGCCGGAAATTTAGACTCTTATTCGGCCAAGGGCACTGCAGGCAGTGTTAATCTAGATGCTGCTACGGGAATTGATATCGCCAATATCCGCTCTGACGGCGACACCAAAGGCGGTAGCATCAACATCACTAGCGATACCAATCTTGATTTCACTGGCAGTACCCTCAACTCCTATTCTGAAACCGGGGAAGCCGGAGATGTGAGTATCACGGCTAATGGCAATATTACCCTAGGCGGCAATGCCAGTAACAGCGCTATCCGTTCTGAAGGTTCCCTGGTAGGCGGCAATATCAGCATTACCAGTAACACCGGGGAAATTAATGCCACAGCGGGTAATTTAGACTCCTATTCCACCAATGGCACGGCGGGGAATGTCACTCTGGAGTCGGCGGGAAATATCGCCACCAGCAATATTCGCTCCCAAGGTGCTTTCCTTGGCGGCAACATCGACATTAACACTGGCGGCACTTTTACCACTACTGGCACAATTAACTCTTATGCCAGCAATGCCACTGCTGGGGAAGCGGGAGATGTGAATATCACCGCTGATGGCAATATTACCCTAGGTGGGGACGCCAGTAATAGTGCTATCCGTTCTGAAGGTTCCCAGCTAGGCGGCAATATCAACATCACCACGAACACTGGGGAAATTGATGCCACGGCGGGTAATTTAGACTCCTATTCCATCAATGGCACGGCGGGGAATGTCATTCTGGAGTCGGCGGGAAATATCGCCACCAGCAATATTCGCTCCGAAGGCGCATCAGTTGGCGGCAACATCGACATTACCACTGGCGGCACTTTTACCACCACTGGCACAATTAACTCTTATGCCAGCAATGCCACTACTGGGGAAGCGGGGGATGTGAATGTCACCGCTAATGGCAATATTACCCTAGGTGGGGATGCTAATAACAGTGCTATCCGTTCTGAAGGTTCCCAGCTAGGCGGAAATATCAGCATTACCACGAACAACGGTGAAATTAACGCCACGGCGGGTAATTTAGACTCCTATTCCACCAATGGCACGGCGGGGAATGTCACTCTGGAGTCGGCGGGAAATATCGCCACAGCTTCTATCCGTTCTGACGGTCAGCAAACTGGAGGTATCATTAGTATTACCAGCAATGGGGGAGCTATTGATACTACTGGCGGAGATTTATCCTCTTACTCTGACAGCGGGACGGCGGGGAATGTCATCTTGAATGCTGGTGGCGGCAATGTGACTACTGGCAATATTGATAGTAAGAGTCCGCAACTGGGAGGCAAGATTAATATCACCAGTGCGGGAGACTTGGATACTAGCCTGGGAGATTTGCTTTCTTTCTCTACTGCGGGGACTGCAGGGGATATCACTCTCTATGCTGCTGGATGTGTCACCACTGGAGATATCAGAACTGATGGGGCACAAATTGCGGGCACTTTGAGCATTACTAGCTGCAGTTGTGGGATAGATACCAGTTTGGGTACTCTCACGACTTATTCCACCAATGGCACGGCGGGAGATGTGATTCTTGATGCGTTGAATGGTGTAACCACTGGGGATATTACATCTTATGGGAATACCGCCAGCGGCAATGTGAACATCCAAAGTGACAGCGGTAATATCAGCACTAATCATATTCAAACCATATCCCCCACGGGGGTGGCGGGTAATGTGACGCTGAATACTTTTAGTCACAATGGGGATATTCTCACGGCGAATATTACCTCACAAGGGGGAACTCTGGCGGGGGATATTTCGGTGAAAGCACCTGACGGTTCGGTTACTACTGGCGATATTGCATCAATTTCCCAGTCGGGAGATGCGGGAGATATAGATGTGGAAGCCGGTGAGGATGTGGAAACTGGGGATATTACCTCATCTGGTGGGAATAATAGCGGTGATATCAATGTCAACAGTGATAACGGTAGTGTCACTACGGAAAATATTGCCACTGTTGCCAAAAATGGGGATTCTGGTGATGTGGCGTTAGGGGCGTGGGAGCAGATTCTAACTGGGGATATTACTTCGGCGGCTGGTGAAAACAGCGGTGATATCACTGTCAGCAGCTCTAATGCTGGTGTCACTACGGAAAATATTGCCACTGTTGCCCAAAATGGGGATTCCGGTAATGTGACGGTATCGGCATTAGATAATGTCCAAACTGGTAATATTACTTCGGCAGCGGGCAATAACAGCGGTGATATCACTGTCAGCAGCTCTAATGCTGGTGTCACTACGGAAAATTTGACAACTGTTGCCCAAAATGGGGACTCTGGTAATGTGGGAGTAGTGGCATTAGATGATATCCAAACTGGCGATATTACTTCGGTGGCTGGGAGTAACAGCGGTGATATCGGCGTTAACAGCGGCAATGGTAGTCTTACAGTAGGCAATTTGGAAAGTGGCGCTGTTAATGGTGATTCGGGAAATATTGCTTTGTCCGGTTTTGAGGATGTAACGGCGGGGAATATCAGTTCTGTTGCTGGTGGCAATAGCGGCGATATTGATGTGAATAGCACTACCGGTGGTATTGTTGCTGGGGATATTGAAAGCCAAGCCGCCAGTGGCATGGGGGGCAATATCTCTTTCGATGCTGACCAAAATATCAATACCGGGTGGATAATCTCTAACGGCGCGATCGGCAGTGGGGACATCAATCTCACGTCTGCTAACGGGACAATCACCACCGGAGAAATTTATACGGCTACGGGAAAAATCAATATCAACTATCCTGGACAGGTTGATTCCCGCAATATGCTGGCTAATTTGGCAGTAGCGAGTAGCGGCTCGTCGATTATTAATGCTGATGCTCTGGTGGCGAGTCTGGAGCAAAGCCTGACTGGCGAATACTCGGAATACTTCGGCGGCAATTTGGCGCAAAAACTCAATACCACGGCTTCGATTCGGGAGTCTCTGTCCAAAATTGCGGCGGAAACTGGCTACAAATCAGCAATTATCTATGTCATGGCACAGCAGGACCAGTTAGAGCTGATTTTATTCCTGGGCACCGGAAATGTCATCCGCAAAGCCGTACCAGAAGCACCACGGGAACAACTGATGGCAACGGTGGAGAAGTTTCGCCAGCAACTGACGGTCAAGCGACTGGGGAAACGCACTAATGGCTATCTCCAACCGTCGCAGCAACTTTATCAATGGCTGATTGCCCCCATTGAACCAGAATTGCAAGCGGCGGGGATTAATACGCTGCTATTCAGTATGGATGTGGGATTGCGGAGTTTGCCAATGGCAGCACTCCATGACGGCCATCAGTTTCTGGTGGAAAAATACAGTATGAGCCTGATTCCATCGATGAGTTTAATCGATCCTCGCTACCAACATTTGAAAGATACGCGGGTGTTGGGGATGGGTGCTTCTAACTTCCAAGACTTAGGACCTCTGCCTGCAGTGCCTGTGGAATTGTCGGCGGTGACAGAGGATTTGTGGCAAGGTGACGGTTATTTAAATGAAACTTTCACTCGCAATAACCTGGTAGAACAGCGGCAGAATAATCCCTATCCTATCATTCACTTGGCAACTCACGGCGAGTTTCAACCGGGCTTACCGGAAAATTCATATATCCAATTGTGGGGTGAGGAAAAACTGCGGTTGGATCAATTGCGGGAACTGGGGTGGAATAATCCGCCAGTAGAGTTGCTGGTCCTCAGTGCTTGCCGCACGGCTTTGGGGGATGAGCAGGCGGAATTGGGTTTTGCTGGTTTTGCCGTAGCGGCGGGGGTGAAAACGGCTTTGGCTTCTTTGTGGTATGTGAGCGATGAGGGCAGCTTGGCGCTGATGACGGAGTTTTATCGCAATTTGGAGGCGGCGAAGATTAAGGGTGAGGCCCTGCGACAAGCTCAGTTAGCGATGATTCGCGGTGATGTGAATGTCACGGGAGGCAATTTACGCAATAGTGCGGTGGCATCGGCGATCGCCCTGCCCCCGGAGTTGGCGGGGGTGGAAAATCACGAGTTGTCTCACCCATATTACTGGTCGGCTTTTACCATGATTGGCAGTCCTTGGTAGTTTAGAAATAGAGAACAGGTTCGTAGTTGGGCTTCAGCCCAAAACAACTGCCCTACTACGAACCAAAGAGGGCTAAAGCCCAACTACGAACCAAAGAGGGCTAAAGCCCAACTACGAACCTCTGAGTAGATAGTAGGGTGGGCTCCCTGGCCACCCCCCATTTTTCACACATATAGCAAATATTATACGAGTAAGGCGTTATACGTGCGGCGTGCAGTTTGTAGATACTAGGGAGGGCAAGAGGCACTGCCCACCCTACAGAACTGCAAGAATGATATAGTCATTTCAAATATATAGTCATTTCAATTAAGAATGGGATTGACTCCGCCCTCACCCCCGTCCCCTCTCCATCCCCCCTACCCCCCTGTCAACAAAACATTTATTCCACTGACCCCCCCCTTTCAAAGCTATGCGTTACTCACATCTTCTAGAAGCGACAGCCTGTAAGGGTTTGGGGGGATGGACAAAACTTAACTGGGGGCGGGAGTTAGGGGTGGGAGCGCTGTTACCAC
>DVDU01000019.1 GCA_015296065.1 Oscillatoriaceae cyanobacterium M33_DOE_052
CACACTCCCCACACTCCCCACACTTCCCACACTCCCCACACTCCCCACACTCACCTGGGAGAGGTGAGGGGTTTAACCAAAAAACTATTCTCATTCTTAATTGAAACAACTATATAATTATCAATTATCAATTATCAATTATCAATTATCAATTCAAATGACAAATCACAAATGGCAGCGTTTAGGTCAATTTATTGGTTTATTCTGCATTTGCTTGTTTTTAACTGTTAGTTGCGGTGGATCGAAAACCCAAACACCTCAAACACCCCAAACTGGGGGAGGTGATGTGGGCTCCAGTCGCATTACTATAGGCACTACGGCCAAAATCCGCACCCTCGACCCGGCGGATGCTTATGATTTGGCATCGGGGATGTTGCTGGAGAATATGGCCGATCGGCTTTACACCTACGCCGACGATACCCGCCAACTGCAACCCCAGCTCGCCGCCGCCTTACCCACCGTGAGCAGCGATGGACTTACCTATACTATTCCCCTCCGCTCTGGTGTCACCTTCCACGATGGCACCCCATTTAACGCCGAAGCAATGGCCTTTTCCCTGAAGCGGTTTATGGAAAATAGCGGTCAGCCGTCATTTTTGCTCTCAGATACTATCGCCTCAACCGCCGCCACCGCCGAATATGAATTGACGATTAAGCTGAAAAAACCCTTTGCCGCCTTTCCCTCCCTCTTGACATTTTTCGGCGCCTGTGCAGTTTCCCCACAACATTACCAAATCGGCGCCGGGAAATTCCAACCTGACACTTTTGTGGGCACTGGACCGTATAAATTGGCAGAATTGGGCACGGATAAGATTAAATTAGACGTTTTTGATAATTACTGGGGGAAAAAACCGGCAAATCAAGGGATAGATATTCAGCGGCTGTCTAACCCGGTTAATCTGTATAATGCTTTTCGCACTGGGGCGGTAGATGTGGCTTATGAAACTCTCGACCCTGACCAAATCAGAAGTTTAGAGCAAATGGCACCGCAAACTGGTTGGCAAGTGCTGAAAACTAATGGCAACTTTGTCAGCTATTGGGTGCTGAATGTGAAAAAACCACCTTTGGATAATCAGAAAGTTCGTCAGGCGCTGGCGGCGATTATCGATAGAAATTTACTCATAGAACGAGTGCAAGCTGGTCAATCTGACCCGCTTTATAGCCTGATTCCTTCTAATTTTGCTGCTTACAAACCCACATTTAAAGAACGCTATGGGGATGGCAGCGCTTTGCAGGGAGGGGGGGCTTTGGCCAAACAACTGTTGACAGAAGCGGGGTATAATCAAAGCAATCCTTTAAAGCTGGAAATCTGGTATCCTTCTACTTCCCCAGTGCGCGGTTTAGTGGCTAGTGCGCTGAAGGCGATCGCGGAGAAACAACTCGGCGGTATTCTGCAACTCCAGTTAAACAGCGTCGAATTTACCACCGCCACCGCCAACCTCGACAAAGGGGTTTACCAAACCTTCCTCTTTAACTGGGTTCCCGACTTTTACGACCCCGACAACTTCATCTATCCATTTCTCGCCTGTGCCCAAGGCAACCCCACCACCGGCTGTCAATCAGGAGGCAGTCAATCCCAAGGCTCATTTTACTACAACCCCACCGCCAATCAACTCCTGGACCAACAGCGTCAGGAACTCAACCCCGAAAAACGCGCTGCCATCCTTGGTCAAATTCAAGACCTCATCGCCGAAGAAGTACCCTATATCCCGCTATTCCAAAACAAAGACTATGCTTTTGCCCAGAAAAATATAACTGGTGTCACTCTCGACCCCAGCCGCGTTTTCCCCATGTGGAATATCACGAAAGGGTAAGAAAATCTACGGTGGGTAAAATGGGGTCGGCGACGATACCGAGGCCCTGAAAACCCCACCGGTCAATTAAGGGTTTGAGCTGGGAACCGGGGATGGACTCCACGGCAAAGCGACTGGTGAAGTCCGCGTTGCCAGAGCTGACTTTCGGGCCATGCTGGTTGAGATAGGCTAGGGCATCAAAATGCTCTCGAAACATCAGCAAGTAGCCCACATCGGACACTGGGGGATGATTAGAGTTTGAGTCCGGGTGAGCTACTAAATAGCTGCCATCAAGGCGCGATCGCAAAAGGTAATAAACTTGGGAAAACATGGGGGGACTCTACAGAGGGAACATTCAAACCAAGTCATAATTTGTGGTTGTCAAATGACAAATGACAAATGACAAAGGACAAAGGACAAATTTGCATTTTCATCTCGATGGCTGCACCGACGCCTAATCGCGATCGCTCAGTTTGATGCGCGGGTCTGCCACCTTCAGGAGCAAATCAGCCAAGAGATTGCCCACAATCAGCATTACAGCCCCCATCATCAAACTACCCATCACCAGATAGAGGTCTTGGTCCTGCACCGCCTGCAAAATCAGCCGCCCCAAACCCGGCCAGTTGAAGAAGGTTTCCGCGATGAAAGCGCCACTTAACAGGCTAGCAAACTCAAAACCCAAGATTGTAATCAAGGGATTAACCGCATTACGCAAAGCGTGAACGTAAATCACGCGATTTTCTGGCAACCCTTTGGCTCGGGCGGTCTGGATATAGTCTTGGCGCATCACGTCGAGCAGTTGCCCCCGGGTCAGCCGTTGCAACCCAGCGAAACTGGTAATGCTCAGAGCAATGGTGGGCAAAATCATATGCCATGCGATATCTACGACTTTGCCGAAGGGGGAAAGCTCCTGGTGATAGATACTGGTCATGTCCCCCACGGGGAATAGAGGCGCCGTATTCTGAGCGAAGAAGAGTAGGAGGAGGGCGGTGATGAAGCTGGGAAACCCCTGGCCCGCATAGCCTAAAGCTTGCAACACTCGATCCAGCCAGCGATTTTGGTTGACGGCGCTGAGAATACCGAGGGGGATCGCGATCGCCCAAGTCACCACCAAAGACGAAATCGACAGCAACACCGTATTCGGGATCCGTTCCCACAGCAAATCTGCTACCGGTCGCTGGCTAGCGAAACTTTCCCCGAAATCCCCTTTCGTGATAATTTGCCACAGCCATCGGGCGTATTGCTCCAGGACCGGCCTGTCTAAACCAAATCTTTCCTTGTACAGAGCCAAAGTTTCCTTAGAGATTTGGGGGTTTTCCGCCAATTTATCCAAATAATCCCCTGGGGCGAGTTGAATGATGGCAAAACTGAGAGCTGATGCCAGCAGCAGCGTCACCAACGCCTGCAACAGCCGTTTGAGGATATATGGGGTCATTTCACTGGCCAGAGCAGCTCCCGCCGCATCCCGCGCAGCGACCAGGCGCCGCTGCCATCTGTCAACTCGATTCAAAGTCATGCTCAATTGATAATTGATAATTGATAATTGATAATTGATAATTATCATAATGAAACTCTTGATTTTATAAAGAGTTTTTCAATTTTCATTTATCTAAAAATATTCATCAGAAGGAGGTTTTTCATTTTTATGAAGATGAATCAGGGAAATCAACAGAGGTTTGGGTTAACCACCAGCCAATTATCTCCTCAAAGATGAAGAGCGGCTAATACTGCACGATCGTCATAATCGGCACCGGAGGCAGTTTTTGGCGTCCCTCCAAACCCAACAATTCCACCAGAAAACAGAAACCCACCAGAGTTGCACCGGACAGCTCCACCAGCTTAGCAGTAGCGGCGGCAGTGCCCCCGGTGGCAATGAGGTCATCCACAATCAGGACCCGCTGTCCCGGGAGCAAGGCATCACGATGGATTTCCAACCGGTCCGTGCCATACTCCAGCTCGTACTCAACAGAGTAAGTAGCCGCAGGCAGTTTTCCGGGTTTGCGAGCGGGGATAAAACCAACCCCCAGTTTGTAAGCTAAGGGGACGCCAAAAATGAACCCTCGGGACTCCATCCCTACGATACAGTCAGGAGCCAGGGGATGACACTGTTCGGCCATGCTGTCGATCGCCGTGCGCAATCCCTGGGGGTCTCGCAACAGGGTGGTAATATCCCGGAATATGATACCGGGTTTGGGAAAGTCGGGAAGATCGCGAATGAGATTTTTCACCCCTGTGGGGGATTCGGGGAAATTTTGGGGCGCGCCTGTAACATCCATATTGGGTTTGTTTTGCTGATTTTTGCTTTGTTTCGTTTCTCTACCGGAAAGCCGGGACTCAGGGATTCATCCGACACCTGACCCCACCTGACCGATGCCGCTCAGCCATCGTTATGATAGCGTATC
This sequence comes from Oscillatoriaceae cyanobacterium M33_DOE_052, assembly GCA_015296065.1. Taxonomy (GTDB): domain Bacteria; phylum Cyanobacteriota; class Cyanobacteriia; order Cyanobacteriales; family Laspinemataceae; genus Koinonema. Next base: position 4,195 of record DVDU01000019.1, read on the forward strand.
CCCGTCTCGGAGTCTCCCACCCTCCCCAGATGTGTCACGAGAAAACTCTCGGGAGCTGCGATGGCGATATGGCCAGTCGGGTATTCTTATTTGAGAAGGAGACTATCAGAAATTATTGCTGATTGGGGAGGCTATGGAGTTGAAATAAAGGCAATAGCACTATGTACTGGAAAATCTGGAAAATAAGGATGGTTGTAGCGTGCAGTTTAAGCAAGTAGGGAGTGAGCTTTGATGAATGGTATCATCAGCCCTTTAGCGTCCAATAGTCCCTCCGACTCGTCGAACCCGCTGATTTTAGAGCAAATGCCTACTCCGCCGGGAAATTGGACGAATGGCTGTCCCAAACGGGCGCGGATGCAGATTGACCTGATTTTACTGGCGATCGAAGCCCTCAATCTCAGAGGCTCGGAAGATATTCTCGCCGTTGCTAAGGAGCTGGGGTTGCAGGGGATTATCAAAAATCGGGTGGTCCTGTGGCGCATCCGCAGCACTAACCCCCTGCGGCGGTACAGTCAAAGACAGCCTTTGAGTTTAGAGGAGGCCAAGGCCCTAGTGGCGATCGCCTGTTACTTGACGCGGCGGTTGACTGCCGCGATCCGCCAGTTACTGCTAGACTACCAACAACTCCAAGCCAAGAACATCCCGGTAGAACACCACCTGCAATTAGCTAGGTATCTGGAGCGATTCCGGGCACACTTCCGCAGTCGGATGAACCCGCGCCGAGCTGGGGTAGTAGCTTACAATAGTAAGGAGAAACTGGACGAGCTGGCTTTGGAGTTGCTCAGCAAATTGCTATTCTGTACGGGAACGGCGGGAATCCAAAGGTTGTGGATGAGTTTGTTTGATGGAGAAGTTGAATGACGATTCAACGGCAGTATAGCTTGCCTAATTTCCGGTTAGTTTTGGAGGGGTTCCCGGAAGACCCAGCGGCGGCGGCTCAAGGACTAGCGCCGGTAATGTCCAATTTGGTCAATGTCGAGTGTTATGTGGCCGGGTTGGAGCAACCCCTGAGTGGTGGCATGGATTTTCTCAACAGCTTGGTGATGGCAGTTAGCAAATATGCCCAGGCATTTTTGAGCGGGGTGCCATCCTCAGAAGCAGATACCAACGCTACAGGGGGGGTGAGGTTGGAAAAAATCGCCCCAGACCGGCATCGGTTGGTAGTTAAACCCGCTGATACTCACAGTGCCTCGGCAGGGGCACTGATGCAGGTGGAATTGACCACACCCCAGCTATTTGATTTGGTGGAAGCGGTGGATCAGTTCTTGGCCGATGCGGGGACTTTACCCCAAATGCGGCTCCAGTTGCAGCCGGTTTCCCGGAAATACTCGCGCCACCAGCACACATCGGCGGGTAAGGTGGTGCCTCTGGCGGTGGGCGTCTCTGGGTTCGCTGTGGCGGCGATCGCGTTTTTCTGGATGCCAATGCCGGAAATCAAGCGCCCCACGGAGGCTGTACCCCAGAATAGCAGTAGTAAAACCGAATCACCACCTCCTGAAACTCCTGGTGGCGCGGGCAAGCCTAATGATGGCACATCGCCGCCACCGCAGGCACAAACTGCGGCTGATTTGGAAACTTTGCTGGCTTCGGTGCCAGAAATTACTGATGCGACGGAGTTGGAAGCTCTCAAGCAGAAACTTTTCACCGAAATTGGTCAAGCCTGGAAGACGCAGCCCACTTTTGGGGAAGATTTGGTTTACCAAGTGGGTTTGGGACAAGATGGTGCGATTTTGGGTTACAAACCTCAAAGTGAAGCGGCCAGAGTTTCTCTTGACCAAACTCCTCTGAAACAGCTTTTGTATATTCCTCCTGGCGGTGGCACGGTGAAAGCGGAGTCGATCGGCCTGTTCCGGGTGGTATTTACACCCAAGGGGTCGCTAGAAGTGAGTCCCTGGAAGGGCTACGCAGCGAAACCCAGCCCACCACCAGAAATTACTGATGCAGCAGTGTTGGAAAATTTGCTGTGGAAGGTCAGGGATAAACTAACTCAAAATTGGAAACCAACTGCCAGTTTCCCACGGGAGCTGGTTTACCGCGTCAAGGTGACGGCGGATGGGACGCTTGTTGATTACGAGGCGCAAAATCAACCGGGTTACGATTATGTGGGGGATACGCCCCTACGCACTTTGCATCAGCCTTCTGCTGCGGTTACGGACAATAATGGCGCTGTGGTGCAAGTCCCGGTGGCGGAATACCGGGTGGTGTTTACTCCCAGAGGGGTGGTGGAAATCAGCCCCTGGAAAGGGTTTTAAATGAAAGTTATCTTTTTTGGCACGCCGGATTTTGCCGTGCCCAGTTTGGCAAAGCTCTTGGCTCACCGGGATTTTGAGGTTTTGGGGGTGGTGACGCAGCCGGATAAGCGGCGGGGTCGTGGCAACCAGCTCACGCCGTCACCGGTGAAACAGTTGGCTTTGGCTCATAATTTGCCGGTGTGGCAGCCCGATCGGGTGAAAAAAGACGCCGCTACTCTACAAATCCTCAGAGAATCTCAAGCGGATATATTCGCGGTGGTGGCTTATGGCCAGATTTTGTCTGCAGAAATCTTAGGGATGCCTAGTCTGGGTTGTGTGAATGTCCACGGTTCTCTGTTGCCGAAGTATCGGGGGGCCGCCCCCATCCAGTGGTGCATCTGTCGGGGTGAGACGGAAACGGGAATCACAACGATGCAGATGGATGTGGGGATGGATACTGGCCCGATGTTGTTAGAGCGTCGCATTCCGATCGGTCTGTTTGATGATGCCGAATCTGTGGCCCACACTCTGGCTGATTTGGGGGCAGATTTGCTCGTGGAAACCTTAATTGGGCTCCGAAAGGGGGAGATTCAACCTATCCCCCAACCCCACGATCGGGCAACTTATGCCCCATTAATTCAAAAGCAGGATTATCTACTCAATTGGTCTGATGGGGCGAAGGCTCTGCACGATCGCATCCGGGGCTTTTTCCCCAACTGCGTCGCTGGATTTCGCGGCCAATCTCTCAAGATTTTAGCCACTGCACCCCTCGATCGGGCATTTACTACCGCCCCAGAGTTCCCCCCAGAAATTCTCGCTTTGGCACAAGAGTTGCCAGTTTTCGACTCTCCCCCCGGAGCAGTGGTGAAACTCGCGAAGGGTCTCGGACCAATAATCCAAACTGGTGATGGACTGTTGCTACTGCGACAAGTGCAGCTCGCTGGTAAACGTCCTCAGTCCGGCTGGGACTTCGCCAATGGCAACCGCTTGGCTGTGGGAGAATCATTATTGCCACCCCTATGAGGCTGAAGCCTTGACGGGCGAAGCAACCCGGTTATGATTTATTAGTTACAAGCTCCAGACACAACGCCGGGTTGCTTCGCCCCTAAGAATCAAGTCGTCTTGAAGGGGCGAAGCGGCATTCCGCACAAGGCCCCAAGGGATTCACGGCACAGCGAATTAGTTCCGATCGAGCGTTGAACTCACAATTAGCATCTCCTAAAACCCAACGCCCATCAACCAAACTCTGCTCGGTGGGTCGCTCCGCTGATTTGACGTAGAGAGCGATTTTTTCCAGCCGGTAGCGACCGGACCGGAGCTGATAGCGGTGGCGACGCTCCAAAACTGTGTAGGTTTGTCCTTCTAAATCTAAATAGTGCCCCGGTTGCGGCTGCCAATCTAGCTGGACTTTGCCCAGAGATTTCCGGGGTTGGGTAACTATCACCTCTGTTGGTAAAGAATCTGGCTCCATAATTCTGTTTGTGCTGTTGTTTCCTTTTTTAAATTACCGCACCTATCCCAGAAAGGGGTAATTTGGATGACTCAGGATTTTTTGACTCCCGGCTCAGGGTTGTGGTTTTGGCTTTAGCCCCCCAAAGGTTGCCCTCGGACGGGTTCTTCTTCCTTCCTCAATCCATTTTTTCTTAATTTTAAATTAATATTATTTTTGGCAAAAATGTGCTATTGATTGAAGTATAGAGGATCAATTTATACGATTTCCTCGGTGGCACAGCAGAAAACTGGGTGGGAGGAAGTAATCCAGAGTGAGCGGGATATTCTGGGATAAAAATTGGCTGTAATCTCCCAGAAAACATTATCTCATTAGGGGGTAAATGTATGTTTTTAAAACACAAAATCACTAAAGAATTAGTGGAAATTATCTCGATTGAGGATATGTATGACCCTTGCATGATGGAAGTGGTCGGGCGCTCTCATGCGGGAGAAGAGATGCAGGAACCTGCGGTTTATGTTAAGCAAGAGATGATTTTTCCATCGGGAGAATCCTTGCCTCGTTGCTGGTTAGACCCGCATTACTCAGAGCTGAAATTACCGGAAAAAGTCGCGGCGATCGCGATTTCCTAAAACTTGACTAAGGTCTCAGCCACCAAAGGGCTGGGAAACGGATAAACTGGGGTTTTCAAGCCATTATGGGCACGGCATTGCTGTGCCCATAATTGTCATATGATATATATATAACCAGGAAAAATAAGTTGTTATCGCTAAATTGTGATGAATCCCCAGCAACTATCATTGTTTCCCGAACCACCCGACCAAAAGACAGGCAAAAAGCAGCCATCACCGAAACTGAGACGCTATGAACGGATTCAGCAGGCACTGGAAACTACAGACCGCGACCCTTATAAAATCTATATTGATATCAGTGAGCCACCAGTAGCCGCCTCTACCTACAATTTTCTCGATTTGTTCTGCGGTGCTGGGGGGATGACCTTGGGTTTACTGCAAGGGGGATTGCACCCAGTGGCTAGTGTGGAAATTAATCCTATTGCTTCGGCTACTCATATTAAAAATTTCCCCCAATGTCATCACTTTAATGGTGATATCCAACTATTTCATCCTTTAGAATGGTTGGCGCAAGTGGGGACGCCGCCAATTCACTTGGTGGTAGGCGGTCCTCCTTGTCAGGGTTTTTCTCTGGCGGGAAAGCGTGACCCAGAAGACCCCAGAAATCTGCTGTTTCGGGAATTTCTGCGGGTGGTGGCAGAAATTCGCCCCTGGTATGTGGTGATGGAAAATGTGCCTGGAATTCTCACCATGAGCCAAGGAGCGGTGAAGGCGGCGATTTTGGAGGGTTTCGCCGCGATCGGCTATGACCGGGTTTCGATCGCCATTTTGGAAGCCGCCGCGTATGGGGTGCCACAAATTCGTCCTCGGGCGATTTTTATCGCTAATCGTTTTGGTTTGGATAATCCATATCCCCAACCGCAGTTATCCCCAGAGGAATATCAGCCGATCGAAGGGGCGATCGGCGATTTGCCCCCCTGGACCACCATCCCCGAAATTAACCACCAGTGGACCCGCCACTCCCCTGAGTATATGCAGCGCTTAGCCACAATTGCCCCCGGCGGGTCCCTCTACAGCACCTACGCCGATGCCTTTAAGCGCCAATATCCCGGTAAACCCAGCATGACTGTAAAGGAAAATCACGGCGGTACTCACATTCACCCCCACCTCAACCGCTGTCTGAGCGCTCGGGAGATGGCCAGATTGCAGACTTTCCCCGATGCTTTTATTTTTCAAGGTTCCATGAAAAAAGCCATGTGGCAAATCGGTAATGCTGTCCCCCCCCGCTTAGCTGAGTGCATTGGTTTGGCGCTAATTCCCTCCTTGAACCGGATGGCGCGCCATTCTCGCGTCTGATTCTCCGGAACCAGGGCCAGTTTCCAGGTGTCAGGAAATTGTGACGGTTAAGATACTGGCACGGCCAGAATGGCACATCAGGGATTTCGTTGGCTAGGATAGCAGTAACAATGAGAGTGGGGTCAAGAGGAATTTAGCTCTATGCTGGGTTTCGATTTAGCCTTGAATATCTGCTTGTAGTTTATTTAACAATTGCAACGCCTAGTTACAGCCAGTAAAAATTTGTAAAGAAATATTGCAAATATTTTGTTGTGTAAATATTTCCGAAACAAATTTGATTGGAATTGTAGATTAAAGATATGGCTCAGAAGCCAGCCACCGGCAGAGTCGCCCTCGCGGCACCGGATTTCCCAGTTGCTTGTAGCAACGAATACCGTTAGCGCATAGTTTTCCAACTTAACCATTTTCTTTGTATTTACATGACAATCGGGATTTTTCAACCAATCACAGCTAACAATTGTTCAACTTGGGAGGAAGTGAGATATGGACGCCAACAGAAAAATCAGCAAGCTAGTAGAGACGGATTCCAATACGCAAAAAGTTGGCAGTATTATTGCGGTACAACGCAGCAAAGACCTGAATCACTTAGAAAGGAGACAGCAGCAACGGGCCATTACTAATGATATGATGAAAGTGGCGCTGATATACGGCGAAAAGGGATTCAGCCGAGGGGCAGTGATTTTTACCCTGAACGATCGCATCTTGCAATGGACGCCCTATTACAAGTTTATTGATGTGTTGCGCGGGTTACGGGTGGTATGTCTATCAGGGCCGCCTAATCCTAAAATTCTCACCGCTTATTGGCATGAAGAAACTCGGCGGAGAGCGCGCAAATAGTTATTCAGGTAGCGGACATCAGTACAAGTGAGGAATTTTGCTAAAACGGCCAGAATTTGATTCTGGCCGTTGCCGTATTTTCCCAAAAAATACCAAATATTTCTATGATTCACTTTCTTGGACTTCATTAGTTGGGGAACTGGAGATGGGAGAATCTGGCTCAGAAAAGTTGATGGGGACAGGAGGAACGGCTGGAGATTTGTGGGAGTGGAAAGGGATAACGAGCAAACCGCTCCAGCGGCAATCGTATTGATTGCATTGGTAACGGCGAACGGGAAACAAAAAGCCGAGGATTTTCTCGCCGCGACTGCGACGACTGCGGCGAATAGAACTGCCACACCGAGGACATTGCATGGGTTGGCGACTGGCGAGGAAGCGGGCAAATAAGCGCAACCCCCCCCACAGAAAGATAATTACTGCTGCTGATAACAGTAAATTGATTAACTGGGACTGAGAAATCAGATTGAGTAAGTTCATTGACCTGAAACTCCACACAGAGGTAAAGTGTAATTGTTGGGGTCTCAACTTAATGTTTCTCCCCTGGTGGCGACTCTCAGGACTTTGAGCTGGGGTGATGCTCTCTCATGTACTGCTAAACTAGCGATCGCCCCATACCCTGAGTCATCACCCGTGGTAGCTGCAAAACCCCAAACTATTAAATTTCTCCAGCAACCCACCTCGCCGCAGTGGGTGGAAATGGCGTTATCTCATCTAGACACGATTTTGCTCGACCACTCCCACTGTGAGCGGAAAGCCGCCGGAGTGGCTTTAAACCTGATGTTTCGCTATCCTTCCAATAGCAAGTTAGTGCGACAGCTCACGGCGATCGCCCAAGAAGAACTAGAACATTTCGAGCAAGTCAACCAAATCTTAGAACGGCGTGGTATTCCCCTCGGTCCCCTTTCCGCTCCCCCCTACGCCGCCACCCTCAAAGCCCAAATTCGCCCCCAAGAGCCCGATCGGCTCCTCGACTCCCTCCTCATCTCCGCTCTCATCGAGGCCCGCAGTCACGAACGCCTCGGACTCCTCGGCGAATTCTGTCCCGAACCCGAACTCGCCAAATTTTACCGCAGCCTCATGGCATCAGAAGCCCGCCATTACGGCATTTATTGGGTACTCGCCACCACCTATTTTGACCCAGAAACCGTCACCCAAAGACTCCAACAACTAGCCACCGTAGAAAGCGATATCCTCGCCACCCTCCACCCCGAACCCAGAATTCATAGTTAGTCATATAGGAGAAACCCGGTTTCTTTGAGAAACCGGGTTTCTGGTTTCTTTATGGTTTCTATTCCGTTTACTCCGGTAACTCGCCAAAACGTTCCCGATAGCGAGCTAACAGAGCCTCCATTTCCGCAGCTCGTTCCTCCGCCGCCTGTCGCGCCAGAGTTTGCTCCCGCAACGCCGCCGCCAACTCATCGGGAATCAGCAATTTTTCCCCCGTATCCTCCCGATAAAAACCAATCAATTTAGCCTCCACCTCTAACCGCAATTGTAGCGGTTCGCTGCGACTGTCGGTAATTAGTTCGTAAATTTCCCCCCGCAGGCGATATCCCCGCAATTTCTCTGATATCCACTCCCCTTTCGGGTCAAATAACCAGTATTCTTTCACCCCTAACTGGGCATACAAATCCTTTTTAAAAAAATTATCCTGGTTTTCTGTCCCTGGTGAAGTCATCTCAAAAATCACCACAGGAACTTGCCCCTCCTCCCAGATTTTATAATTATCCCTCCCCCCCGGAGCCACATCAAAAATCACCATCACATCTGGGGCAACCCGCAATTTAGGAAACCCTTGGGAGTAATAGAGGAACTGATTCGCCAAAACCGTCGCTTGTCGCCCTTCCAGGTATTGTTTTAACACCTCTACGGTAGAGATGATTGCATATACATGGTCGTAAGTTTCCGCCAATGGTGTTCCGTCTCCACTCGGGTAAAAGATTTCCGTATTTTCTTTAGTCGGTAAAATGGCAGTCATATACTAGCCCTTCCGCAGGATTATTTAATGTTACCATATTTGACCACATTTCCTAGGTTCGTAGTTGGGCTTTAGCCCGATTTCTGGCGGTTCGTAGTTGGGCTTTAGCCCTCTTGCTCAAGGTTGTGGTTCTGGCTTCAGCCCTCCTCGTAATGCGATCGTCGGGGCGAAGCATCACGAGAAGAAACCGGGTTTCTTCACCAAATATGGGTGAAAATACCGAGATTTTTCAAAGAAACCCGGTTTCTGGGGTACAAAGGACAAAGGACTAATGACTAATTTTGCATTTCCGCAACCTGCCCCGCCCAACGCGATACCTGCATCGCATAATTAACCGGATTACCATTTGCATCACTAGCAGCTCCAGCATGAACCCCCAAAATATAATACCCCTCATCGAACTTCCCAAAAATTGCTGAGCCCGAAGCCCCAGGATTAGTATCGCAATCATGCAGCAACCGACCATAACTATCCACATCCACCACGCTGCATCCTGTATTTACCCCAGCCGTAGCTCCCGGATTAGATTTGGGAAAATCAGCCGCATAGCCCGCTAAAAACATTTTCCCAGCCGTGGCATTGCGAATATCAGAATTAGCAAAATCCACTTTGTTAGTCCACCCTAAAAAACCGTATTTATCCCCCAAATGCTTATCAATTTTTACCAAAGCCCAGTCATCACCGATGCTCGTGGGCATATAATTAGGAAAATCAGTACCATAAATGTATTTTTCTCCCCTCGCCACATCATCAGCAATCCCATTAATTAGATTCGGTTGAAATTGTAACCGCTCTGGGGGCGTGAGCCGATTATCCTGGATGCTAACCACACAATGAGCATTAGTGATGACAATATCTTCAGCAATCAGCGTCCCCGTACAATGTCCCAAAATTTCCCCATCCTCATTAATAATTTCCAAACGACCTACAGTCGTCCAAGGATATCTTCTGCTGCGCATTTCAATCCGATTATCCTCACCAATAATCGCCCTATCTCCGGGGTCGAAGGGGTCGTCAGACTGGGCCAGGTTTTCGGGGATATAAGGGGCAGATTGCATCGCCACATTAGTCGCAGCGGGACGCACATCAGCGGGAAACTGCGCCACCGCCACCCCAGAAGATTGCCCTGCAAACAATGACCAATTACCAAATAGCAACAGACCTAATAAAGACGCAAAAAACAGAGTTATCAGTTTTTTATTCATCTGAATTTTTCCCTAGTTCCTAATTGCGCAATGAGCAAGGCAGGGTCAACGCCGGGATGCTTCGCCCCTACATAGTGACAACACCCCTGCTGCCACATTCTAACGCCATTCCCCCTGAATCGTAAAGGCGGCCCAATAACGGGGATGTTGCCATTTTTGCCACATCTGCACTTGGGCGGTTCTCAATGCTACCGGAGCCGTGATATTTTGGGAGAACATTTGCTGGTAAAATTTGACCATCAACTCGGCGGTAGCCTCATCATTTACTTTCCACAAACTCACCACTACTCCCCTGGCTCCTGCATACATTAACCCGCGAGTTAACCCGACTAAACCCTCGCCTTTCACTTCTTGTCCCAGTCCGGTTTCACAAGCGGACAACACCACTAACTCGGCGGGCAAATTCATGTTAAAAATATCATTGAGCCGCAGATAACCGTTATCTGGTTGTCCAGTTTTATCCACTAATGATAAAATTATCCCCGATAACTCTGGCTCTTTTGTATTAACAAATCCATGTGTAGCTAAATGGATAAAGCGGTATTGACTGAGGTCGGGTTTGTTGGCGGTTTCTTTACTGGCATCAAAATCAAAGGCTTGGGTGCTTTGGTTGGCGGGAACTAAGGCCAAAATCTGCTCCCCTTCCCGGCGACTGCCTGGTAAACGTTGAATATTATTGCGGTTGAAATCCGCTAAAGAACGCTCTAAAGCACGGGGTAAACTACCAATACTATTACTGGCTGATGAATTGGTTTTTTTCCCGGTAATTCGCTCGTCATCGGCGCTAAATACTGGGTCGGCGATAACGGCTAAAGTGCGGGGAGCGGGGGGGCGTCCGGCTAGTTCTTGGCGGGATATGGCCACTGTGGATGAGGAGGTGGCGGTGATGATTTCATATTGGGAGATGAGGGGAGCATATTCTGAGTGATTGGGCAGATTTAAGGCGGCAAATGGTAAGGTAAATAATACCCCATCGGGGGCGACTAACAGGCGTTTATCTGCCAATTGATTGGCCACAGGGCCGAGGAGCATTTGGCTGAGTTGTTGAGCCTGGGAGATGAGCTGCGGGGGGATGGTTTTTTCCTCTCCTGGTCTGGGGGGGTCGAGGATGATATCGCGAAATTGTGTAACGGCAGTGATGATATCTTGTTCTTTGGGGAGAATATGGGTGGTGAAGCCATTTTTGGTGACAGCCCATAAATAACTGCGGTCATAACCTAGGGAATATTGCAGCAAAATGGTGTTTTCATCTAATACTTGCTGCTGCACTTGGGCTAAGGTGAGGGGTTGGGGGTATTTGAGGGCGGCGTATTTGGGGGAAGTGGCACGAATTTGGTTGGCTAGGTCTCGCCGTTGTTGCATTAGGTTGGCTTCTTGCTGTTTTAATTGTGCGATTTCCGGTTGGGAGTTGGGGCGGTTGGATAGTTCGATGCGTCTGACTTCTAGGGCGTTGAGTTGTTGTTCGATGTTGCGTTCTTGTTCTAAAAGTTGGGGGTCAGCTCCGCTACGGATATCGGCGTTGGCTTCGGTGAGCAGTTCTAGGAGGGTACGAGCCCGTGACCTTTCCGAGGCGTTGAAGGCTTTGATATCATATCCTTTATCTGGTTGTTGCTGATGTAACTGCATCAACAGGTCAATGTAGAATTGGTAATAACTCTGCTGTTGGGCAAAATAGGATTGACGCAATTCGGGGCTGATGATTTTGGTGCGTAGGTCTTCGATAATGGTAATGGCGGCTTCAATATTAGTGAGGGCTGCATCTAGTTGCTGCTGGTCGCGTTGTACCGAAGCGAGATTTCTCAGTGTATTAGCTTCCCCCTGCTTATCCCCCACTTGTCGTATCAGGGGTAAGGCTTGGTTGTAGTAGGATAGTGCCTGTTGCTTGTCTCCCAGGGCGTCGTAAACTGCGCCAATATTGCTGAGAGTTCTGGCTCCCCCCCGCTTATCCCCCACTTGTCTCAACAAGGGTAAGGCTTGGTTGTAGTAGGATAGGGCGGTTTGCTTGTCTCCGAGGGCGTTGTAAACTGCGCCAATATTGTTGAGAGTAGTGGCTTCCCCCCGCTTATCCCCCACTTGTCGTATCAGGGGTAAGGCTTGGTTGTAGTAGGATAGAGTCTGTTGCTTGTCTCCCAGGTCGGAGTAAACCCCGCCAATATTGGTGAGAGTAGTGGCTTCCCCCCCCTTATCCCCCACTTGCCTCAACAGGGGTAAGGTTTGGTTGTAGTAGGATAGAGCCTGTTGCTTGTCTCCCAGGTCGGAGTAAACCCCGCCAATATTGCCGAGAGTAGCAGCTTCTCCCCCCTGATCCCCCACTTGCCTTCTCAGGGGTAAGGCTTGGTTGTAGTAGGATAGAGCCTGTTGCTTGTCTCCGAGGGCGTCGTAAACTGCGCCAATATTGTTGAGAGTAGTAGCTTCTCCCCCCTTATCCCCCACTTGCTTTCTCAGGGGTAAGGCTTGATTGTAGTAGGATAGTGCCTGTTGCTTGTCTCCGAGGGCGTCATAAACTGCGCCAATATTGTTGAGAGTATAGGCTTCCCCCCCCTTATCCCCCACTTGTCTTGACAGGGGTAAGGCTTGGTTGTAGTAGGATAGTGCCTGTTGCTTGTCTCCGAGGGCGTCGTAAACTGCGCCAATATTGTTGAGAGTAGTGGCTTCCCCCCGCTTATCCCCCACTTGCCTATACAGGGGTAAGGCTTGGTTGTAGTAATCTAGGGCAAGTTGCTTGTCTCCGAGGGCGTCGTAAACTGCGCCAATATTGTTGACAGTAGTGGCTTCCCCCCCCTTATCCCCCACTTGCTGATACAGGGGTAAGGCTTGGTTGTAGTAATCTAGGGCAAGTTGCTTGTCTCCGAGGTCGGAGTAAACTGCGCCAATATTGGTGAGAGTAGTGGCTTCCCCCCCCTTATCCCCCACTTGCCTGAACAGGGGTAAGGCTTGGTTGAGGTAGGATAGGGCAAGTTGCTTGTCTCCCAGGTCATCATTAATTCTGCCCATACCAAGCAGCATAACTGCTTCGCCTGCTGTATCCCCGGCGGCCTGATAGAGTTGGCGGGCGGCTGACCACTTTTCTAAAGCTGCTCGTAATGATTCTGCGGTTCCTTGTCGATAGAGTTGCAGTCCTTCTTGCAACAGTCTATCTGTTTCTGAGTTGCTACTATTTTGGGCGATTTCTCCTAATGGGAAAAGCTGGGATTTTGCGCTCTCACTGGTGATGGCGGCGATGCTACTGGGGGCAAGGACTAAGGTGAGGCAGAGGCTCAGGGTTTGGGAGAGTAGAGGCAACCAGGGATATCGCATGGTTTTGAGTATAAATACTGGGTATTTAATCAGCCGCTAGGGAGAAAATATTTGCTTTATAAGCTACCATTTGGGTGGGACAAACGGTAAACTCTTTATAATCTTTTTAGACTGACGTGATGTGGTTGGGGCGAAGCATCCCGCCATTAATATTTGGGTGAAACCGATAACGTCAACGCCGGGATGCTTCGCCCCTACATAGCTATATTAGGGTGGGCAGTGCCTTACAGAATCACCTCTTAATAGGCAGTAGAGTTTTGGCACTGCCCACCCTACGAACTACGAACCAACCTGATTACAATTTACCGTGAGAAATACTCATTCTTGGCATACACACTGATAATGGTATCCCCTACCTCAAAAAACATCCCCTCTTGCTCATCCTTGGAAAACTTCAAAGTGGGATATTTAGAGCTGAGTTCATCGGCACTTTGCGCCTTGGCGTCCATTTCATCGGGTAATAAACCCGTAGAACCGATGTAAAACACTAAGGGCGAAATATTATCCCGATAAATCTGCTCGGCGTGGGCGTCTATTTGCCCCTTGGCGGCGACTAATGCAGTGACAAACTCTGGGCGAGTGACTGGGTTGCCTTTGGCTTTTTCTGCCAACAACCGCGCCAGACTGTCTGCCCCCACTTTCGTGAGGATAGCCGCCACAGTGCCATTATCCTCTAAACCCAGAAAATTGTCAAATATCCGTTTCATCAAATCATCTACAGGGGTGATTTTTGTCCGGGATGACAGTTTTTTATGGCTGAAAGTGAGATTTTTTTCCCAAGTCAGCTCAAAACTGGGTTTTTCTAGCACTTCGCCGCTGTCTTTAGCCACGACTTCATACAGCCGGTCTAGGAATTTATTCGCCGAATGCAGCTTGCTCAAATTCAGGATATCTTTATTCCCGATATCGATTTTGTAGCTGACGCGGGAATCAACTGTGCCTTTATTAATGGCCTCGTGTAAGTCGGTGTATTCCGTGGTGGTGGGAAAGTTGATGTACAGGTTTTTAGATAAATAGTGGAGTTTCAGCTCTTCTATTTGTTCTGGTGCATAAACATCTGATTCTTCTTTCAGATGGGCGCTGATAATGCTGGAGAGGATTTTCATCTGTGCCAGCTCGTCAAATGTGCCATTGATGCTACCATAATGGGCAGTAAATGGCGATACAGGCAGGTTATCGAGGCGGATATCGTATTCGCGGCGGCAGTCAAATGCTCCGGCGGTTTGTCCGTCTTGTTCTAACACACCTAGGGATTTAAGTGCGTCGAAGGCGGGGCCGTTGTTGATTTTGACTTTTAGGGATTTGATGTTGATTTCGCCGTCGCTGACTATGGTATAGTTATTGAATGATTCTAATTCACTAACTAGGATTCCTCCCACTTCGCAAATTTGCTCGCCATCTTCTACTTTTACCAGCTTGACTTTGCGGGTAATGAGCATATTAATGGTGGCGGTGTTTTGGTTGATGGAGAATGTCCCCATTTTTACGTATTTATCGCCGTCGATATATTCGGTTTTCAGCCAGGGTGTGAGGAGGTTGCCGTCTTTGTCGCGGGAACCGGGAATGCGTTTGATGCCTTTGCGCTGGTAGTTTTCTTTGAGATGTGGCAGGTTGATGATGATACCGCTGCGGTGTTGTTCTAGGACTTTGACGAGTTCTAGAACTGAGGTTTTATCGCTGACTTTGACGCTGGTTAAGATTTCGTGGCTGTTGAGGATGGCGGGGTTGAAGATGGCTTGCTCTAAGTCAACAGCCATTTCGGCTATTTCGGCGTTGGTGAGTGCTTTGGCGTGTTTTTCGGTTAAGGTGGCGTCAAAGGTGCTGGCTAAGGCGTATTTGGCAGTATTAAGGTTGCCATCGGCGAGGTTGGCTTTGGCAAAGGCGAATACTGCTGGGTGGGTTTGGCTGGGGGGGATGTCCAGTTGGTCGTATTCTTGTTTGGTGATTTTTTGGTATTTGTAAAAGATGCCGTCATCTTCGGGTTTTAGTCCGATGATTTTGATGGTGCCTGCTGCGCCGTTGATTTTTTGGGCGCTGTGGGACACAAATACTTGATAGTCGTATTCTTTGATGAGGGTTTCTTCTATGGCAGAAGCTACTAAGCCGCAGAGGAGTTTGGAGGTGCTATAGAGAGCGTCGTAAACTTGTTTGACGTTGCCTGCTTTGAGGCAGGAACCGGAGGCGGTGTTGGCGAGTTTGGCAAGGAGGCGAAAGTCGGCGCTGCTGTAGGCGATCGTATTTAAAAAGGCGTTGTAGCCGGTGAGTTCTTCGGTGAGCCGATCGAGTTCTTTTATTTCCGCTTGGGAACTGGGGTCATTGGCATATCCGTCGGTATGCAAAGTGATGGCGGTTAGCTCATCGGCTTGGATGAGAGATAGCGCCAGTTTCATGCTTTGGGATATGCAGGTGGCGCCAGTAGATTCGATTTGTTTGATTTGTTGCTGATAAAATGAGTTTGGCTGCATCACTTCGCTGATGGGAATGCGCTGGAAGTGACAAATAACATCGCCGCGAGATGAGTAGGAAATGAGGGTGACGAGTAGCTGGTAGTTGCTGTATTCGTCTAGGGTTAAGATTTTGAGCAGGGTTTCTTTCAGGTCTTCGATATCGTAGTACATAGAGCCGGAGCGATCGATGATAATAATGCTGTGGGCTACGGCTTGTTTGGCGTTCTCTTCCGGTTCTCGTTCCAGATTTTTTTTATCGACACGGTAGTAGCTTTTGGGTTGCCCAGCAAAGTTATACAAAGTAAACTTAATCGAGTCACTGCTGGCGGATTTGGGAGATGATGCTGGAGTCGCTTTTTTGACTTTAGCGGCCATATGTTACCTCTCGCTTTATGCCGATATTTATATTATAATTGCTCTTGGAAAAAATGGCAACTAAATTTTGAAAATTATCTGGGATTTTTTGGGGTAAATCCAGAAACCGGGTTTCTTAACCAAGTCTCGGTGAAAAACCCAAAATTGTCGCAGAAACCCGGTTTCTATCCTTTCCGTGGTGGGGGGCACGGCGTGATTCAGATTTATCGTCAACCCGAGAGATTTAAGATGCCGTGCCCCTACCAAACATAATTTTACCCGTGGGTTTCCAGAAACCAATCACCAATGACAAATGACCAATGACCAATGACTAATAAGAAAAATTAATCCTTACCAAAAGCAAAAGTTATAAACTTTAACAACAAAGATGTTGCGTAAGTCCTAAAGGAATTGTTAAAGTGGCCAAACGAGAGTTAAATAGTGTAGTATTGCAAGTTTGAGGAAAATACCCAGCATGGCCACAACGACGATATCGGCGTTTAGTGAGGGAATTCAGTATTTTGGGGAGTTGTTGCCCGGTTTTGAGACTTACGGCAAGGAAGCGGCGATCGCCCCTGGGCAAAAAGCCGTGAGCAACCCGCAGGACACCGCCGCTGCTTTCCAAACCCTCTTGGGTGCAGACGCGCTGCGCTACCTCACCCTCCAAATTACTGGTAGCAAAGCCTCGGGACACCCTGGCGGTTTCGCCAGCATCGCCGAAGCGATCGCCGCACTGGTCATGCTCGGTCACAAAAACATCCTCACGGAAGTAGGACACCACGCTCCCGGCTTCTATAGCAACGTATTCCTCGATCGCTCCCTGGAAGACATGGGCATCAGCACCGTGCAAGAAATGCGCGATCGCTACCGGGAAATGCACGGACTTCTGGGCCACCTTTCCGGCTACATCCCCGGACTCCTCGGCCCCGCCGGTCCCCTCGGTCAAGGCCAACACTTCGCCATGACGGGCGCCCTCCTCCATCCCGGTATCCTCTTCCCCGTGACGATCGGCGACGGTGGTTTAGGCGAACCCTACATTATGAGCAGCATCGCTCACTTCCACACCGCCTATCCCAAAGCCACCAACTTCCTCCCCATCCTGGTTTGGAACGGCTACAGCCAAGAACACCACAGCATGGTGTCCACCAAAACCAACAGCGAAATGATTAACTACTGGCGCGGGAACGGCTTCGCCGAAGTCATCCTCATTGACGCCAAAGACTTCGACGACCAAAACCAACCCGGAGAATACATCGATAGTACCGCCTTCTCCTTCCAGCAGCGCCTCAAATTCACCCAAGCCGTCCTGGAAGCCACCGACAAAGCCGCCAAAGCCGCCCTCGGCGGTAAGCTGACCGTCCTAATAGTCAAACAACTAAAAGGCGCAGGCGTCCATAAACGCGGTGCCAAGTCCCACAACCTCTATCCCGGCGACACCCTCGACCAACCCCACATCGCCAACGCCCTCAAAGAGCGCGCTCTGCACCCCGACGCATGGCAGCTCGTCCGCACCAACTGGGAACGCGCAGGCGGCGGTCCTGCCTCCAAAACCGTCGTTACCGAATTCCAGCTCCCCCTGCCCAAACTGGGAGACCTACCCCTAGAAGAATACCCCGTAGGCGGCGAGCCCAAAGTCTCCACCACCGCAATGGGTCGCATCGTCGGTCATGTGGGCCAAAAAGACCATAAATTTCTCGTCACCAACGCCGACGGGAACGAAGCCTCGGGCATTGCCAACATCAACCAAGCCCTAAAAATCATCCACCCCACCGATGACCCCCTCTACAACCAAACCCCCAACGGCCAAGTTTACGAACCCCTCAGCGAGGACGCTTGCGCCGGTTTAGCCGCCGGTTTGGCCCTGTTTGGCGCCCGCAGTCTCTGGTGTTCCTATGAATCATTTGCCATCAACGGCTTGCCCATCTGGCAAACTGTCACACAAGCAATGGCAGAACTGCGGCGTCCCACCCCTTCCACCGTGACGCTTTACACCGCTGGCGCCTTAGAACAGGGACGCAACGGCTGGACACACCAGCGTCCCGAAATCGAAAATTACTTTGCCTCGATGATGCGCAATGGCAACGTTTTCCCCCTGTTCCCCCCCGACGCCAACAGCATCCAAGTCTGTTATGAATGGGCGCTGAGTAGCAAAAACAAGGGCATTGTCATCACCGCCAGTAAGTCTCCCCTCCCCATCCGCACCACTTTTGAGCAAACCCGCCAAGCCTTACAAGATGGGGCTATTCTGCTCCAAGAAGTGCCTGGGGATAAAATGGTGACATTTGCCGTAGTGGGGGATATGACCCTCATCCCCGTGTTTGAAGCCGCCGCCTATTTGGAAACCGAAGGTATCGGCGTCCGCATCGTCTCCGTGGTCAGTCCCCGTCGTCTATATCGTCCCTCCGATGTGGCGTGGGATACCTGCTCCGAACCCGATGGCAGTTTCCTCGATGACGCCGGTTTTGAAAAACTCTTCGGCGGCGATGCGCTTATTGGTGTCACTGGTGGTACTAGCGGGATGTTAGAACCCGTGATGTTGCGCAGTAACGCCAAGCGGGATGTTTTTGCCTGGAAGCGGGGCGAAACTACCGCCAGTGCGGGTCAGTTGATGGCGTTTAATGGTTTGACGGCGGACGCGCTCACCAAACGGGCGATCGAACTCATCCATTAATCAATCTGGTTCTTAAGTTTGTAGTAGGGCTTTAGCCCTCTTTCTTAAGTTCGTAGTAGGGCTTTAGCCCTCTTTCTTAAGTTCGTAGTAGGGCTTTAGCCCTTCCGGAGGCTCGTAGTAGGGCTTCAGCCCTTCCGGAGGGCTAAAGCCCTACTACGAACCTTTTTTGGGCTGAAGCCCTACTACAAACCCGGAGGGCTAAAGCCCAACTACAAACCCGGAGGGCTAAAGCCCAACTACAAACCCGGAGGGCTAAAGCCCAACTACAAACCAAACAATTTTTTGAGCAACTCTTATAATAACAGAAAAACCTCAAGGAGGCATAACCCCATGACCGCCACCCTTGCCCAAAAAATCATCCCAAACACAGATAATGAGCAAAAATTAGTTTTCCCCTCCCCACTCAGTTGGCCGCAATTCCAAACCCTAGAAACCCTAATATCAGAAATACCGGGACTGAGAATATCATATATAGATGGATGGGTGGAAATTATGACCATAAGCCAGCGACACGAAATCATCAAAAGTATTATTACCCTTTTACTGGGATTGTATTTTCTCCACAAGCGGATAGAGTTTATCCCCGTAGGGAGCGCCACCCGCCAAGATGAAGCTAAAGCCGTTTCCTTTGAGCCAGACGCATCTTATTATATCGGGTCAGAGAAAGCACATCCCGACTTAGCCATAGAAGTCGCCATTACCAGCGGCGGTATCGATAAACTGGCTAAATACCAACGCCTGCAAATCACCGAGGTTTGGTTTTGGGAAAATAACCAACTGGTGGTTTATCATTGGAGCGGTGAGGGATACGAGCAAGTATCACGCAGTGCATTATTGCCCGATTTAGATTTAGAATTATTCCAGCGTTGTGTGATGATGCCTTCCCAGCTAGAGGCGATGACCGAGTTTCGCCAAGCTCTTGCCTAAGTCTATTTTAACTGTCCATGTCAAATAAATCAAGATGATGGATACAAAACTTTACAACAACGATTTTTATTTGTGGATAGAGACCACGGTTCAATTACTCCGGGAGGGTAAATTTAATATGGTTGATTTAGAAAATTTAGTAGAAGAAATAGACAGCATGGGACGACGAGAGAAAACTGCTTTAAAAAGTAATCTTAGAGTCCTGCTCATGCAGTTGCTGAAATATAATTATCAGACAGAAAAGCGGTCAAATAGCTGGAAATACACAATTTTTGAACATCGCAAAAGGATTGCCGAATCTTTGGCAGATAGCCCCAGTTTAAAGCCATATTATCAAGAAGTGTTTACCGAATGTTACCAGGATGCGCGTCAAGAGGCGGCTCTAGAAACTGGGCTAACTCTGGCAGTTTTCCCAGAGGAATCTCCTTTTACGGCTGAAGAAACCCTGGATTTAGAGTATGGCTTCAGCCTTCTTGATTAAGTTCGTAGTTGGGCTTTAGCCCTCTTGATTAAGTTTGTAGTTGGGCTTTAGCCCTCTTGATTAAGTTCGTACTTGGGCTTTAGCCCAACTACGAACCCGGAGGGCTGAAGCCCAACTACGAACCCGGAGGGCTAAAGCCCAACTACAAACCAAACAATTTTTTGATAAAATCTTATAATAAGAGAGAACCCACCATCTTGGAGGCATAACCCCATGACCGCCACCCTTGCCCAAAAAATCATCCCAAACACAGATAATGACCAAAAATTTGTTTTCCCCATCTCACTAACTTGGCAGCAATTCCAAACCCTGGAAACCATTATAGCAGAAATGCCGGGACTGAGAATATCATATATAGATGGATGGGTAGAAATTATGACTCTGAGCGAACGCCACGAACTGCTTAAAACAATTATTGGGTTTTTGCTAGAACTTTATTTCTGCGAAAAAGATATAGAGTGTATCCCCGCCGGAAGTGCCACCCGCCAAGACGAAAACCAAGCCGTTTCCTTTGAGCCAGACGAGTCTTATTATATTGGGTCAGAGAAAGCACATCCTGACTTAGCTGTAGAAGTCGCCATTACCAGCGGCGGTATCGATAAACTGGCTAAATACCAACGCCTGCAAATCACCGAGGTTTGGTTTTGGGAAAATAACCAACGGGTGGTTTATCATTGGAGCGGTGAGGGATACGAGCAAGTTTCCCGCAGTGCATTATTGCCCGATTTAGATTTAGAATTATTCCAGCGGTGTGTGATGATGCCTTCCCTCACAGCGGCTAAGAAAGAATTTGTTAAAGCGATTCAGAGCCAATAAATCGAAAGTAGCATAGTATCATGGAGATTAACGGTTATGGGATAGTATTTTCTCCTCTAATCAATATTTGTAAAAAATCTGCGACCACTTGCTCAGGGTGTTCTCGGCATAAGTTAGCGTCGTAATGTCTGATAATTTTGATTCCTTGGGAGAGTATCTCCGCAACAGTTTCTTGCATTTCTTTATTTTTTAGCATATTTGGCTGCATATCATCTTCAATCTGGAGAATTCCTAACTGGCCATAATAGAATATCAAAAAATCAAATTCAACGGTGTGCTTTCTTGTTGATGTAGTGACACGTACTATGTAGGTTGGGGAAAATACAATCCCGGCTTTATCTAGAGTATTGGCTATTTGAACCGCTGCATCAGAGCGGCATGGTAAATTATTATCTTGAGGGTCGATTATAGACAAACTATCTAAGGATTCGTCTGGTTTAGAAAGCTGTTTAATGTTAGATACCGGAATTGAATTGGTATTTTCATCAAAATCAAGTCTTTCTGCTGGATTTAAATAAAAGCGGGCATCCTGAAAATGACCTAAAGTATTATTACCCTTAATGTTTTCTCCGTTGATAGTAGCACCGCTTAAGTTTATTTCAATAATGTGATGTTTATTAACTGTAATTGTATGCTGTTTTAAATATCGCTTTATAACTGCGGGTAAGTTATCTTTTTTGACTTTTTCTCCAAATGCTTTTGAGAGCTTTTTCCAGAGTTTAGAGCCAACGTCTTTCAAGTAATCAGATTCATAATCTGTGACTTTGGCCATTTCTTGATAGGATTTGCCTTGCCAAGCATGACGAAACACGATTTCTTGGACTGTGGTGAGGCGATCGCAATCCAGGACCATCTCTAAAATCGCCAGTGCGTCATCAGCGGTAATCGGTGGCATTCCCTCTAAAGCCATTGCAGTTCTGTAATTATTAATTTAATGAACTCAAAAGGGACCCACCTCGCTGTCAGCCTTATGTCTGCAACCAAGCTAGTGATACCTGAGATGTCACCAGCCAGCGGCCCTCTGCTTGATTGAACTTGTTAGTATCCAGATTCTACCATATATGAGAGGCTCAACCCCAAAGGTTTATAGGATCAATGAACTTTCACCGTGAATTGGGGACCCCCATTACAGGACGCGAAGTCAACGTTTCATAACTTCACCGGCTGGCACTTGCAACTTTTAGATTACTTCCGTATTACTTTTGTATTACTTTTCTGGCGATGATTTGGCCAATAATAGTCATTAGACAAACGCCTAGCCCACCTCGCTAGGCTACTAATTGAGATGCTTACCACTCTGAAGATATTGGGAGCTATAACAAAATGGAAATTTCTCAAGTATTTGATGCCAATTACTACGCTGGTCTCTATCCAGATTTAGGCGCAGCCGGTTTCAGCACCCCCGAACAGTTGCTCAATCACTTTGCTGCCTACGGGGTGGATGAAGGACGTAGTTTCTCCCCTTACGTTGACCTAAATTATTACCAGGAATTCAACCCAGACCTAACAGCAGCCGGGTTGACCACATACCGGGATTTACTGAGCCACTTAACTGCTTTTGGCATCAACGAGAAGCGCTTTTTCTCTGCCAACGTCGATTTAAACTATTACAGTGCAGTCAATCCAGACTTAGGGGCAGCAGGGTTGACTGGTGGCGAGCAACTATTTGACCACCTGATTAATTATGGTGTGCGAGAAGGTCGCCAGATAGTGCCCCCGCCACGCGAGATACCTCCAGGAAATCCCCTTGACCCGCAACCAGTAACGCCTGACGATGGAACTTCTCCAGAGCCAGAACAACCAGGACCACCAGACTTTCCTGGTTTTCCCCCTCTCCCTGGTTTGCCTACTCCACAAGCTGCAAGTTTTGGTGGAGGGAACCTCCTGTTGGGTGGTCCGTCTAATCGCATTTCCATGTCGCCAGATTTGAACATAGTATTAGCAGCAGGGGTGCAAAGTGCCATCACCCAACTGCAAGATTTTTTAACCGATCCAGATTTTGCAAACAAAATTACCACAGCATTTGGGGAAGGGGTCAATATAGATGCAGCCACATCCTTAATTCAAGAATTGGCTAATGCGAAATCTCTGCCAACTATCAAGATGGCAACAATTGACGAACTGGCTGGAAACCAGGGAGCCTTTGATGCACTGACCAACACCGCTTATATTTCCCAAGAGTTTCTGCGGCAACAGGCAAATAATCCCGAAAATATTGCCAGCGTTATCCTGGAAGAGATTGGTCATTCCATAGATTCTCGGATTAATGCTGTAGATGCTCCTGGTGATGAAGGGGCGATTTTCTCTGAACTGGTGCGGGGTAATCAGTTGAGTGATGATGAGATTAATCAGCTTAAACTAGAGAATGATTACTTAACCGTCAAAATTGATGGGATTGATATGGTTCTAGAATTTGCCCATCGGGATATTTTATTGCAAATGGATGCTAAAACAGATGATTCTGTGATGTACAATTCATTCAATCAAGAACTAGCCAAGTGGAATACAGGAATTTCACTATATATGAATGATCGAGATCCAGTTCCTGGTGAGATTATTGATTTTGAGTTAACTATAGATACGAAGAACACGAGACCTTGGTGGGGTACTAGATGGCCTTATACAGCATTTGGCTATACTGATAACTATGGAAATAAGACTACTGAGGCTTTTCCCTCATTTATCTCTTGGCTTGGAGTCAGAAATGGTGACTGGGTAAATCCTCAAAATTGGACTTTAGAAGTCAAGGATCGATTGGGCAGTTCTGCAATTGTATTTGATGGAGGAACACTTTCTTTGGGAGCATCAGGAGGAAACTCAGGAGGAACAGGTAACTTTGGAGGACAAATTAACTTCAAATCTAATGAGCCGAACAAAAAACCTTTTGATTTACAAAATTATGGATATCACCAGGGCTGGGATTGGTTAATGCTGCGTAATTTATTGACACCTAACAACGATCAGGGCAAGTTTTTTGAAACCAGCATTATTAAGTTAAAAGGACAAGTTAAAGCTGAATCAGTTTTTAACACAACAGACTGGCTACAGATCGGTTTTGTGACTCAACCTATTTATAGTTTTACCGGAGGTAATCTCGGAGGTAATCTTTTTACTGGAGATAATCGAACCCCAGATGAATATTATGATTTGCAATCGATTACGGTTCATGTGTACGCACCTTTTCCAGAACCAATATCTAAAATACCAGTAGTACAATTCTAAGAGAAAGAGTAGTGTTCATACACTTACTCAAGTACAATTACCATATGTAGAATCTAGACTTCTCCTCCTCCCCATCCCTGAGAATGGGAAAGGTAGGAGGAGAGGTCTAATCCTTAATTCCCCACCCATCGCGGTTCCCTCGATGACGCCGGTTTTGAAAAACTGTTCAGCGGTGATGTTTAAGTCCTAATGTATGCTTGAGAGCCGCATCTACGGTTTCCATTTCCGGCAAAACACCAATTTTTCTATCAATTTCTGCGCCCAGTAATGTGACCAGATTATCTGTCATAATCACCGAATCTGAGAGCAGCCCAGTTTGCTGACCTTCTGGTGTGGCTAGGCTCACCAAAACCCGGCTTGGATGTCCCGCACGCTCTAAGTTGCTGGTAATCATTGCGACAATAGTCTGACCTAAACCAGTTCCCAGGCTATCCGCCTGGACAATCAACCCCGGACGGCGTTTAGCGGTCCGTAGGTCTGAGTTAGGAAACAGAACCAGTACCACATCTCCACGATTATAGGTCATCATAAGCGGCCATATCCGATCGCTCCCAATCTTGGGCAAACCTTCCCAGACGATCGCGCAGGTTTGCCGCTTGCTCCTGGTCAATACCCCGAGATGGCAAGTTGACCACGCCTGATGTGGTTGGCATAAACGTCACGATAACTCGCGCTTCTTCCACATCCCCAGGTTTTTCTAGTAACTCAACTTTTCCATCCCGGTAGATACCCTCCACCGTTTTTAGCATTTTCTTTCTCCTCTTGAGTGTGCAACTGCGAGCCAAGTTGGCGCTAGCATCCCTATTTTACTCCCAAACCGGGGAGATTTGGGGGAAATAGTTTGTCCCTATCCTTCCCCACCTGTCCCCACACCAAATTGGATGCGCCTCTATTCTATCAGCAACGTCACTGGTGGCGCCAGCGGGATGTTAAAGTGATGTTGCGCAGTACCGTGAAGCGGGATAATGTTGCTTGGAAACTCAGCGAAACTGGCGTTTAATGGGTTGACATTAGCCCGATTTCTTAAGTTTGTAGTTGGGCTTTAGCCCTTCCGGAGGGCTGAAGCCAAAACCACAACCCCGGAGGGCTAAAGCCCAACTACAAACCAAACAATTTTTTGATAAACTCTTATAATAAGAGAGAAACCACCATCTTGGAGGCATAACCCCATGACCGCCACCCTTGCCCAAAAAATCATCCCAAACACAGATAATGACCAAAAATTAGTTTTCCCCATCTCACTAACTTGGCAGCAATTCCAAACCCTGGAAACCATTATAGCAGAAATGCCGGGACTGAGAATATCATATATAGATGGATGGGTGGAAATTATGACTCTGAGCGAACGCCACGAACTGCTTAAAAAATTTATCGCAATTTTAATCGAACTCTACTTGTTTGAAAAAGACATCGAGTTTATCCCCGTGGGAAGTGCCACCCGCCAAGACGAAAACCAAGCCGTTTCCTTTGAGCCAGACGAGTCTTATTATATTGGGTCAGAGAAAGCACATCCCGACTTAGCTGTAGAAGTCGCCATTACCAGCGGCGGTATCGATAAACTGGCTAAATACCAACGCCTGCAAATCACCGAGGTTTGGTTTTGGGAAAATAACCAACTGGTGGTTTATCATTGGAGCGGTGAGGGATACGAGCA
>DVDU01000287.1 GCA_015296065.1 Oscillatoriaceae cyanobacterium M33_DOE_052
CGCTGACTTTACCGCCGCCTTCAGTGATGTTGATAACGACAGCCTCAATAAAATTCAAATTACCAGTCTTCCGGCTAACGGCACATTGCAACTCAGCGGTGGAAATGTCACCTTAAACCAAGAAATACTCACCGCCAACATCCCCAACCTCATTTTTATCCCCGCCGCCGACTACAACGGTAACAGCAGCTTTACTTGGAATGGCAGTGATGGTAGCAACTATGCTCCTACTGCTGCTACTGCTAACCTGACTATTAACCCAGTCAACGACGTTCCCAGCTTCAGTAACAGCGGAAACCAAACCCTCACAACTTGGACAAATACCACCCAAACCGTCAATAACTGGGCAAATACTTTCAGTTTCGGTCCCCCTGACGAAAACAGCCAAACTGTCGCCGATTTTCTCGTCAATGTCACATCTGGTAATACCTTATTTACCACATTAGCAGACATCGCCAACGATGGCACCCTCACCTACACCCCCAACGGCACTCCTGGTACAGCCACTGTACAAGTTCAACTCCAAGATAATGGCGGTGTTGCTAATGGTGGTATTGACACATCTGCTGCTGCTACCTTCAACATCATTATCCCACCACCCACAGTAAATCTCTCAGTTAACACTACCACAGGAACAGAAGCCGGAACCACTGCCATTACTATAACTGCCACAGCACCAGGCCCCGTAGTTGGCAACCAAACCCTAAACTTAGCGTTAAGTGGGACAGCTTCTAACAGTGATTTTAGCAGCACTATTCCCACTCAAATCACTATAGCCGATCGCACCACCAGCGGACAAATTACCCTCAATATTGCCAATGACTTCCTCGATGAAGGAGACGAAACCGCCACATTCACCATCAGTAACCCAACGGCGGGCATTCTCCTAGGAACTACCACCACGCAAACCATCACTATCACTGACGACGGCATCGCCGGTATCACCATAATTCCCACTACTGGCTTAGCCACCACCGAAGCTGGGGGAACTGATACATTTACCGTGGTTCTCAATACCCAACCCACGGCTGATGTGACGATTAACCTTACCAGCGATAATCCCGCTGAGGGAACCGTAAACCAACCCAGTTTAACCTTTACTCCGGCTAACTGGAATACGGCCCAAACTGTCACAGTAACGGGGGTAGATGATTTAGTCGCCGATGGGGATATCGCCTACAATATTATCACGGCGCCTGCCACCAGCACCGATGTCAACTATAATGGCGTGGATGGGGCGGATGTGGTAGTGAGCAACAGTGATAATGAAACCCCAGGAATAACCATCACTCCCACCAGCGGCTTAGCCACCACCGAAGCTGGGGGAACTGCCACATTTACCGTGGTTCTCAATACCCAACCCACGGCTGATGTCACCATCAACCTTACCAGTGACAATACCGCAGAGGGAACCGTAAACCAAACCAGTTTAACCTTTACTCCGGCTAACTGGAATACTGCCCAAACTGTCACAGTAACGGGGGTAGATGATTTAGTCGCCGATCGCGATATCGCCTACAATATTATCACCACTCCTGCCACCAGTGCTGATGCCAACTATAATGGCATGGATGGGGCGGATGTCACTGTCACCAATACGGATGATGACTCACCTGTAGATAATAACCCGCCTGATTCAGGCTCTCCCGAAACCAATGATGGATTAACCACACCATCTCTACCCC
>DVDU01000228.1 GCA_015296065.1 Oscillatoriaceae cyanobacterium M33_DOE_052
CGAAAGGAGACTGCTCAATGCTTAATCTGATTCGCCGCAGCCGCATCAATGCTTCCCTCTCACAAGGTAGCAATCCCCGTCCTCGCCAGAACAACAATCGCTCTATCCATCGGGCTCTTCACTTGAAGCCAACAGCCCGGCTAATGACAATGCGACTATTATCTTTAGCCTTAATCGCCGTTCTCACTCGATTGGGGATAGCATTGGCTCATTACCGCAGCAGGGGGTCTGCCGATGCGCCTTATTCTTCTTCGCCTGCATACATCGCTGCTGTCCATCCTGAAAAGCATAACTAGGTGCGGCGATCACGACTCTGGCCTCAGTTGCGCCAGGCGCTCAATGTACTGGGTGACCGGTTAGAAAAGCCGGGGAAAGAACGGCTGATACTCACAGGCACATTGAGCCGAGTTGTTAACTCGCAAATCGTCTCATCCCCGGCCAGAGTCATCCTGGAGCTTCCTGACCGAGTTCGCATAGAAGAGCAATCGGGCAATCAACTGCGAGTCATTGCCTTTGATGGTCAGAACGCCTGGAAGGCAGGGGGAGCGCTAAATCGAGCTGATGAAGAGATTCTAGAATCATTGCTGCTGGATTCTGCCGAGCATTTCTTCTTCAGCCAGATGCACGGGCTGGCAACCAGATTCTTAGGCTCCCGCTTCCGCCTTGATGATGGTACAGCAAGTATTTACACCGATCCTTTCTATGACATTTATCAGATAACAGATCAAGTCCCATTCGGACGCGCTACTGCCGGGCAGCCTAAACTCTACTACTTCAACTCCGACACTCAACTGCTTGAGAGAGTGCGTTATCAAATCGAGCGTGATGGCAGTCAGATCGAGACGGAAATTCAAATAAGCGATTGGCGCAAAGTTAATGGCCAGCAACTACCTGGGCGGGTTGCCAGATTAGAGAACGGGCGGGAGATAGTGCGGCTGACGATCAACTCAGCGGCGGCGGGCCAGCGAGTCGATGATGGGATCTTTGTCAATCCTCAGAGCCGGTGAATCAGGCAACAGGGGCCCCAGGAAACAGCAGGCAATGGCGCGGTCGGCAGCCGTCGCGCTCATTGCCTGAAAACAGAAGATGACCGATTAGCGATTAGATCATTCACGGGAGAGTCAACAATGAACAGCTATCCATTACCGGTGAAGAGCAAACCATCGGCAAGACTCAGCTTATACTACGGACTGATACTGCTGCTGTTGTGCAGCGCTACCGGCCGCGCTCAGGATGGAACGACGCCTAATCGAGGGTTCCATCCGGCGGGCTCTTATGCTCTTACCGATCTGGAGACTATCAATACTACTAACGGAAACATGATGCTGCGAGTGCCCCTTGTCTCGCTGCCTGCCGGCCGAGGGGGTAAACTCGCTGCCGGTGTCAGTCTAATCTACAACAGCAAGCTCTGGGATACTCACGTTGAGGTCTGGTCAGATCAATACGGCCAGCCAGTTGAGCAAAACTTCCTCGATGACAGTCAGGAAGGCAGTTGGCGCTACGGGTTCCAATATCAATTGAAATTGTTCAATCGGCTTGATCAATACCCTGATCCGTCTCAGATGCCTCAGTGTCCAAACTCAAAGGCTGTCTACATCTGGAAGCTGAAGATGAGCTTCCCTGATGGCAGCGTGCACGAGTTTCGTCCGCAAGGATACACAGACATTCTCAGCGATGGCTACTTCAATATTCGCCCTGATGGATTGGTTAATTCTTGTTCCGGGAGCTCCTGGGTCACCAACACGTTGACTTATTACAGCACTGATGGCTCTTATTTAAGGCTCGACATTCAATACGATGATCAAACAGGCGCCTGGTGGAACAACCCCTGGACACTCTATCTGCCTAATGGCTGGCGAGTCACAGGGGGCAATGCTCCCCAACGTATCTATGACAGCAACAACAATTACATTGAGATTCAGGGGGTAACCTGGAATGGCCATCCTGCTACCAAGATTATTGATCAGCTCAATCGTTATCTGATCATCGAGTATGACTATGCTTTAAAGCAAGATTATGTTTATATGTGGGGAGTAGGCGGCCAACAGGTAATGTGGACAGTGAAGTGGAAAGATGTCTGGGTCTACAAGACTTACTACCGCACCAGGACATTTGAGTATCCAACCAGCCTGAGCACTTATTTTACCGTGGTTGATCAGATCATATTTCCTTCTCAGGCTGGCTCGCTCAATTACACATTTGGCTATAATCCAGGTGCGACCAATCCTTCTTATGGCTGGGGCGAACTCAATTCCATCACTCTGCCCACAGGGGCTCAGGCCAGTTATACCTACCTCCGCGATAATCAGAATAATCTGTTCTGGAACCGCGTGTTGGAAGATTATCCGACGAGCAAGAGTTTAACCTATCAGAGTGAATATGACGGC
>DVDU01000276.1 GCA_015296065.1 Oscillatoriaceae cyanobacterium M33_DOE_052
CATAAAATCCACAATTCGCGCCACCTGATATGGTGCAAATTCCTGCACCATCACAAACCCTGCATCGCGGTGTTCTTCTAATCCACTGGCGAGCAAATGCCCCAAAAACACTTCCTTATGGTCCCGCACGTCGCCATGACGTTGATACCACACCGCCAAATGACCATAAAAAAGCGGGTCTAACTCTACCATCAGCTGGTGAATTTCCGCCACATCCTCGAGCTTGCGGTGGGGTGTCGTCAGCAAGCTATTGAGCATTTCCAGGCGCAAATCTCGTTCGGCAGTATTCATTTGCTACCTCCAAAATCATCTCTTGTTTTGGGGAGGCAGATGTCGCACGTACTCCTAAAAAGAGACGCCGCGCAAGTCAGGAGAGCTTTTTTTGTTACTTTTTTACAGAAAGTATGTAAGCTCTCGCGGTTGGGGCGCGGCGACAACTGCTATTATCACAAAAAAAATCACCTCGCGCAAGTCGAGAAAGCCGTTGGTTCATACGCAGGATTTGAACCTGCAGTAACTTGAGCCTAAATCAAGCGCCTGTACCATTCGGCGAGTATGTAAGCTCTCCCAGTTAGGGCGCGAAGTGAAAAACTTGTTTTTGTAAGTATGGTGAGGACTTTATCCCTCACCTGCTTTGTTATTGCTATTTGTTGAAATTTGGGTGAAATTAATTAAAAAAATCACCCCGCGCAAGTCGAAAAAGCCGTTGGTTCATACGCAGGATTTGAACCTGCATTTACCTGATTATGAGTCGGGTGCCTGTACCATTCGGCGAGTATGTAAGCTCTCCCGGTTAGGGCGCGAAGTGAAAAAACTGGCTTTTGTCACTCTAGTGAGACTTTAATTTCTCACTGGTTGGCTGTTTGAAACCTATGCAATTAATGCAATATTTGGTAAATTCTATCAGGAAAAATCACCTCGCGCAAGTCAAAAAAGCCGTTGGTTCATACGCAGGATTTGAACCTGCTACCACTAGATTAGCAATCAAGCGCTCTACCATTTGAGCTAGTATGTAAGCTTTTTCGGTGAGGGCGCGAAGTGTTTCCTAACAGAGAAAAAATAGATGACCCGCACAAGTGGGCAAAGCTGTTAACCTTTCGCTCTATCCATTTGAGCTACGCCCCCATAGTGGAGGCGGTAGGAATCGAACCTACAATCTTATGGTGAAAACCATGAGAGTTTGTAAGCTTTACGAGTCAGGGCGCGGGACATCTACCTAGTTTTTCCGACTGCATCGGTGAAGTTTAACCGTAAACTGCCTCTGGGCGGACGATTAAATCACCACCAGGACGCCGGTCAATCACATAATCTTGCAATTGATTTTTATTGACTTCTAAATGTTGGGCGAGGCGCTCTTTTAAAGCGGCGTCACTAATGTTACCATTGACGCCTAGCTGGCTCTCGCTGAAGTCATAGGAGCGACCTTCAAAACGCACGTGAACCATGCTACACCTCCTTTAAATTAATTTAAAAATTTTGGTCAGAAAAAAGCCGCTATATCTATAGTCAAGCGATTTAAATGTAATGATTCAGTTGTCAAGGTTCAAGGTGGGCAGTTTGGGGGGAGGCATCGCCTCTTGCCGCTGCCCACACTTTTATACTACACGCATACTACAAAAGTGTCAAGGGGTTGAGCAAAAATTTTTTGAATTTTTCTGGTTCAGGGCTGAAAGCCAGTGCTGATTAGGGTTTTAGCTGGTAATAAGGCAGCAGGGGAAAATCTGTAGCGGCAGAAATTTTGGTCAAGGGGACCAGTGGGGGAAGGAGGGGATGGGAGAGACAAAGGAGAGATTTTCTCCCCCCATCTGTCCCCATCTCTCCAGTCAGGATACCAGTTGCCCCGCCGCTGCCCGGTCACACTAATCCTAATTCCCGTTTCAGGCGGTTGATGGAGTTTTTATCGATGTAGTTTTCAATGCAGTAAACTTTGGGAGCGCGGATGAGGTCTTCGCGGTTGGCTTGGATGGCGGCTTTGACGGCGGCCAAGCTGGCGGGGTCGCAACCTATGGCTCTGGCTCGCCGGACGATCGCCTTGAGTTTGTAGGCATCATCCAGATGTGCGGTGACCACCAGCAACTCTTCCCCCCGAAGGCTGTTCACAATTACCTCGGAAGCGCGTAACCAACCGGTGCTGATGCTCACTAAACCCAAACAACTGTCTTTTGGTAACAGCTTTACTTCTTCGATTTCTTTGGCGTGGTCGTAGATATCTAGGGGGATGACGCGGACGAATTTTGGCGTGGCGATCGCCTCCGCCAAGCCGCTAAAATAGCGCGTTGTCACCACCGTGCCAAAAGGAGACTTATCTAAAGCTGCATCTAACTCCTCTAAAGACACGATCTGTACAGGCATCCCCAAGGATTCTTCTAGCTCCAAACTGATCCACTTGCCAATCCCAATATCCTGAGCTGGAGCTGTCACCAACACCCGCGCGCTAGAGCGCAACCGCCAGTCAATTTCTTTGAAAAACAACTCCCGCACATCATTAAGAGTGCAGCCGATTTGCAGCAGTTCGTCTATGCTGGTTTGGATGACCTTATCGGCTTGGGGGTATTTTTGCAGTAGCGGCGACTGCATCCGCCCTCCGCCTTCGTGCCCTTGCTCTTTGACATAGATGCCAGAACCGGCGTGGGATTCCACGATGCCCAATTCTTCCAACCGCTCATACACCTTACTGATGGTGTTGCGGTGCAAACCAGTCTGCATCGCTAAAGCGCGGGTGGAGGGCAGTTTCTCCCCTGGGGGAAATTGCCGGGAGGCGATCGCAAATCGGATTTGATTAAATAGCTGGTTAGATGCGGGGATATCGCTATCCAATTGAATCTTAAACTGAACCATATAATAAACTCCAGGGCTGAGGGATAGAAACCGGGTTTCTGGGGTCGGGGAAGGGGCATCACAACTATATTGGCAAAAAACCAACCCCTGATCGCCCCCCTCACCCCTCATCGCCACGGTAAGGGCACTGGTTCCGGGGGAAAATCGGCTCTGAGCGCTTAAAATTGGAAGCAACCGGGAATCGAGGCGGAAAGCCTCGGGTAAAAACTGCGGTGGTAGATCAGAACAACAGGAGACAGACATACTATATGGAGATTAGAACCGATCGCGTTCAGGTTCCCAACGGCGAGCTGCTTTTATCCGCTTACCTCGCTTGCCCCACCGGAGAGGGGAAATTTCCCGCCGTTATCGTCTTTCAGGAAATCTTTGGTGTCAACGAGCATATCCGGGATGTCACCGAAAAGATTGCTCAATGGGGATATGTGGCGATCGCCCCCGCCCTCTACCAGCGGACCGCCCCCGACTTTGAACTCGGCTACACCCCAGAAGACGTAACACTCGGGCGCAGCTACAAAGAAAAAACCACCGCCGC
This sequence comes from Oscillatoriaceae cyanobacterium M33_DOE_052, assembly GCA_015296065.1. Taxonomy (GTDB): domain Bacteria; phylum Cyanobacteriota; class Cyanobacteriia; order Cyanobacteriales; family Laspinemataceae; genus Koinonema. Next base: position 3,371 of record DVDU01000276.1, read on the forward strand.
CGAACTCCTCAGCGACACTAGCGCCACCATCCAATACCTCAAAACCCTGACCAACGTCAACCCCCAAGCCATCAACTGCATCGGCTTCTGCTTCGGGGGCCATGTGGCCTATCTCGCCGCCACCCTCCCGGAAATCAAAGCTACCGCCTCCTTCTATGGCGCCGGTATCGTCAACTCCACTCCCGGCGGTGGCCCCCCCACCATCAGCCGCACCCCCGACATTCAGGGCACTATTTACCTTTTCTTCGGCACCAACGACCCCCTCATCCCCAACCCGCAAGTGGATGAAATCGAAGCTACCCTAGAGAAACACCAAATCTCCCATCGCGTCTTCCGCTACGAAGGCGCCGACCACGGGTTTATCTGCGAACCGTCAGGTCAGCGTAGCTATCGACGCCATACCTACCACCCCAACGCCGCCGCCGCCGCTTGGCAACAAGTACAGCAGCTCTTTTCCCTCTCAATTTAAGTTAACCCAGGAACCAGATCATGCCTTCCAGTACCATCCCCCTACAACCAGTTAGCATCCCCGGCGTTTCCTTTCTCATCGACAGCATCATTTTTGATGCAGACTTCTATCGCGCCGCCAATCCCGACACCGCCGAATTAAGTGACGCCGACGCCTTCAACCACTTTCAAACCAGAGGGCTCGACGAAGGCAGGCAATTTTCCCCCATTGTCGATTTAGATTACTACCGCAGCCGCAATCCCGACCTGGCCGGGTTAAGTTACAGAGAACTATTCAACCACTTGACCAACTTCGGCATCGATGAAAATCGGGAATTTTCCCAATTTTTTGACCTAGAATTTTATGCCAATAGCTTATTACAGCAAAATCCCAACTTCTTTACAGAAAACTTCAGCTCCGATCTGCCCCTGAATCGCCAAATTATCCAAGACTTTATCAACCGGCTCAACTCCGCCGATGGGCTCGTCCTCGAAGCCGGAGGAGACCCGCTTCTCTTCTCCCCCTACATCGACCTCCAATATTACATCAACAACAGCCCCGACCTTCTCCAAGCCGGTTTAAGCGACAAACAATTACTCCAACACCTAGAACTCCTAGGACTAGACGAAGGCCGTAAATTTTCCCTCATCTTTGACCCCAAATACTACATAGAAAACAACCCCGACCTCGCCAGAGCAGGTCTCAGCGCCCAGCAACTACTCGAACATTATCAGCTCAACGGCATCAACGAAAGTCGCCGCCCGTCTCTATTATTCGATGTAGAATTCTACAGAGACAACAACCGCGACTTACAAGAAAGAGGACTCACCAACCCCGAATTAATCGCACACTTCATCCGCCGTGGGTTGCGCTTAGAAGGGCGCCAGTCATCAGTATATTTTGACCCCATCAGCATTGATGCTTTACTGGTGAACAGCATCACCACCACCGATGACACCCCAACCGAAGAAGAACAAGCCACCATCCCCGCTGACAACCTCCTAGAACCCAAACGTAAATGGCCAACCCCCATCAATGGCACTCTCACCTACAGCTTTGTCACGGAAGCCAGCGCCTTTTTGTATGAAGGCTCGGAAAGCAGCGTGGGGGAAGTGAGCGAAAAAGTCAAAAGCAACGTCCGCCAAATCATGCAGGAATACAACAAAATCCTGCCCTTTAATCTCGTCGAAGTCCCCGACAGACCCCCCAACACCGGTCAAATTCGCATCATGTTTTCCGACGGTCCCTCCTATGCCTACGCCTACGAACCGGGCATTGGTATTGGTGGAGATGTACATTTAAGTCGCGATTTTGAAAACGACCCCGACCAGGCTTTTGCCGCCGAACCAGGGAGTTACGGCTATGAAACCCTAATTCACGAAATCGGCCATGCTTTGGGATTGAAACATCCTAACAACTACGCCAGCCCCGATTTAAATCCAGAGGAAACCATTGGAGAAGACGGCCCATTTCTCCCCTTATTCAAAGACAACAACACCAATACGGTGATGAGTTATACTTTCGTGGCTGTTGGTGCTAGCACGCCGATGGCTTATGACATCCGTGCCTTACAATTTCTCTACGGCTTCAGCGAAGGCAATAAAGGCGATAACGTTTATCGCTTTGATGGCAGCAATTTTATTGGGGTGAAGCAAACTATCTGGGATGGTGGGGGCAACGATACCCTCGATTTTTCTGGGTTGCCCATCACCGAAAGTTATTTCTTTGACATGAACGAGGGAGGGCAAAATACTGCTCGCAGCGCCCTCAACGGCTCTACTTATATTATCAATACCCTGGTAACAGATGAAAACGGTGAGTTAGTCACCGATGAGAATGACCAGTTAGTGGTGCAGGCTAACGGTCCTTTTACCGCCAACAGCTACACCACTGTCATCGGTTTTGGCGTCACTATTGAAAACCTCATCGGTTCCCCCGTTAACGATGACATCTTGGGCAACAATAAAGACAATATCATCAATGGCGGCGGTGGCGGCGACCTGATTATCGGCAGCAAAGGCAATGATACCCTCACTGGCGGCGCGGGTCCCGATGTCTTTGTCTTGTCTCCTGGGGATGGCACCGATATCATTACTGATTTTACCAATGAACAGGATAAAATTGCCCTTGGTTCTACTCTGACTTTTGAGGATGTCGCTATTCTCCCTAGCGGGTCTAATACGATTATCTCTCTTCCCGCCACGGGGGAAGTTTTGGCCGTCTTAGCAGGCGTCCCCCAATTTGCTATCAGCCGCGATGATTTCCTTTTAGTTTGATAGATTGACGAAAAACTTTTTGAAAACCCGGTTTCTGCTTGGAGGAAACCGGGTTTTGGTTCACCATCTTATCCTGCCATTTTTCCCGAAGATAAGCTGTATTTGTATTTCAGTTTCATGCTACCTTCTTCTCCTTCTAGGAGCGCATCTTCACAGTAGAGGACTCCTCCCGATAGCTCTTGATTGTCAAAATCTAGCTCTAAGTTAAATGCCCAGCAAACTCCTTGGTCGTAGCGATCGGGCGCGACGATCGCCCCATACAGCATCCCTTTCCTGGTCATCTGTCCTAAAAAAACCACATCAACTTTAACGTTTGTTACCCCCTCTTCGGCAAAATCATCTCCTGGAGTGAAATATCCAGACCCCTTGACCTGACCCGCATCATCCCATTCTAGGCGAAACCAGCAGTTCCAGGCTTCTTCCCCATACATAGTAAAATCGATGCCTTCATAAACCCCGGATAACTCTGACCACTTCTGCATAGAGGTTATTTTTTCTTTGTCAGGACTACCCGAAAAATTATAGAGCAATTGTTCTATGATTACCCAGCTAAAAAAATCACACTGATAATATTCATTTTTGCATGTTTATTTGTTCATTTATGCTAAATTGGCCAGTCTGATATGATGTTGTGTGGTCTCTGCTACAATTTTCCAGCATCTAAGTAATGAGATATACAGAAATTGACTGAATCCTGAGCCCGGAGTGATTCTTCAGCTCCTAAGTAAATCCACATAATTAAACCTCCAAGAAAATCAGTTCTTTAGGGTGGGCAGGGCGGGTTTGAAAACCGCCCTGCCCACCCTACTACGGCTCTATCTGAAGTTTTTTTAGGTTGACCTACTTAGATTGATATCAAGTTCGGAGACATACCAAGCGGTTTTTTCAGGCAGTTTTACCCGGCAAAAGAGCAGAAATGCTCCATTATTTATTCACGAACGATGCAGCAATAAAAGTGATAAATTAGGGGCTAAATTGAAATCAGCCCCTAATGAAAAAAAACTGTTTTTCTTACCGGGTTTGGTAACAGTGGCGGCTGCTGTGGACAGAGCCACGGGGGGAAAGTATCTGTTACTTTCTGGAAATCCCAATGGTATTACTCGCCGATTTCTTCTAGAGCGGCGGAGATGGGTTCGCCCACAGTATGAACTTTAATCAAACTGGTACTGCTGGGGGAGCCAATGGGGACACCAGAAGAAATCACTATTTTATCTCCCTCCTTCACGAGGTTGATTTCTCCGGCGGTTTTGACCACATTAACCAATAAATGTTCGGTGCTGCGAGCGGGGGGCATCAGATAAGGAACTACGCCCCAGGAAAGGGCTAATTGTCGATAAGTGGATTCTTCGGGAGTAAAAGCAATAATTGGGGTGTGGGGGCGGTATTTAGCAACTAACCGGGCGGTGATCCCAGAGAAGGTGCTACACACAATTACTTTAGCGCCGATTTCCGAGGCAATCCGACAGACGGCACTAGCCACAGATTCGGTGACGCTGAGACTGGTGGCATGGGTGCGCAGGAACTGGTCCCCTTCTGGGAGGGCGCGCTCGGTGCGCATGGCGATGTTGTGCATCATTTGGACGGCTTCGGTGGGATATTCCCCCACGGCGGTTTCCCCAGAGAGCATTACGGCGTCGGTGCCGTCTAAAATCGAGTTGGCTACGTCCGTGGCTTCGGCGCGGGTGGGGTCTGGCGCTTTAATCATGGATTCGAGCATCTGGGTGGCGGTGATGGCGGGTTTGCCTGCGCGGTTACACCGGCGGATGATTTCTTTTTGAATTAAAGGCACTTCATAGATGGGCATTTCTACGCCCATATCCCCACGAGCGATGAGGATGCCATCGGCGATTTTGAGGATTTCGTCAAAGGATTGAACGGCTTCGCGTTTTTCGATTTTGGCGATGACGCGGATTTTGCTGCCCGAGGCTTCAATCATCCGCTGTACGGGTTCGAGGTCTAGGGGCGATCGCACAAAAGAAATCGCCACCCAGTCCACACCGTGTTTAATCCCAAACCGCAAATCCAGCAGGTCTTTTTCGGTGACAGAGGTCAGGGGGAGGCGGGTTTCTGGCAGGTTGACGCCTTTACCGGATGTGAGAGTGCCGCCAATCTTGACCAATGCCCTGATTTTGTCTGCCTCGCGCCCGATCACAATTAGTTTCACCCGACCATCGTCAATCATAATCGGTTCGTTTTTGCGCACCATCGCAAATACGCTGGAGCTGGGCAGGGGGATTTCGTTACTATTGTTGCCCTCCTCCTGGGGTACAAATGTGATTTCGTCTTGGGGCTTGACTACGATCGGTGATGGCAGCTTGCCGAGACGAATCTTTGGCCCGCATAGGTCTTGGATGATGGCGATCGGCTTCTGGGTTTCAGCGGCGATATCCCGAATTTGCTGGATGGTTTGGGCGTGAAATTCGTGGCTGTTGTGGGAGAAATTCAGGCGGGCTACATTCATCCCCGCCTCTACTAATGCCCGGAGGTTTTCTCGAGAGGCCGAGGCCGGTCCCACAGTGCAAATGATTTTGGTTCGCCGCATACAATTCGGTTTCCTTTGAGGGTCAATAATTCGGGGATTTAAACGCCGCTGAAGAGGAGCCCCTACCTACGGGATGGGGTTGCCCACGTAGGTTCCCAGGGCTCGGGCTGTGGCTAGTAGGGGGTCTTTGGGGTCGATAAACCGAGGACTATTAGTGAATACTTCCTGAAGGGGGACGCTGACCACTTGACCGTTTTGCCAAGCCACCATTTGTCCGAATTGCTGCCCAATGACTAAATCCACGGCGGTTTTACCGAAGGCGGTAGCAATGAGGCGATCGAACGCTGATGGCATTCCCCCACGCTGCACGTGACCCAGTACCGTTACTCGTGCCTCGATTTGATTACCGCTGCAGCGGGCAATTTGGTCTGCCACATATTCTCCTATACCCCGCAGGCGTACTTGTCCTTGGGCGTCGGTGTAATGTCGGGATTCACCCTTGCCGCCACTGGTTTTCGCCCCTTCCGCCACGACGACGATGGCGAAATTCCGCCCCCAGCGATCGCGCAACTCGCTGATTTTCCGGCACACTTCCTCAATCGAATAGGGACTTTCGGGAATCAGGATGACATCGGCGCCCCCGGCGATACCTGCGTGCAGGGCCAGATACCCCGATTCTCTGCCCATCACTTCCACCACCATCACCCGATCGTGACTAGCGGCGGTGAATGTCAACCGCTGCAGGGCCTCCACAATGGTATTCACCGCTGTATCGAACCCCACGGCTCGCTCGGTGCAAGCCACATCATTATCGATGGTTTTCGGCACTGCTACCATATTCCAGCCCCCTTGCAATGCCAACTGGTGCAAGATTTTCAGGCTGCCATCGCCGCCAATGGCAATCAAGGCATCCAGCCCCAAATCGTGATAGCCCGCGATGACTTCTTCGGCTCTAGCTTCTGTATCCCCTTTGTTGATTGACCCTAGGATCGTCCCACCAGTGCTTAGGAGAGGGTCCATACCCCGCAAATCCAATCCGTGAACGTTAATTGACACTGATTTGCGCTTAAGCAATCCCTCTGTGGCATAGGGAATTCCCAGCACTTCCCAGTTGTAAGTCAGGGTAGCGTGACTGACCACCGCACGAATCACCGCGTTCAGTCCGGGGCAGTCGCCCCCGCTGGTAAGTATGCCAAGCCTTTTACGTGTTTCCATGAGCTATGCGTCGATATGCTGACCAACAATACTAACGAACCTTGAGTAATTTCTGCTGCTGTAGCCCAAATCTGGCCACTGCCGATCGCTCCACAAGAAGCCAATCCCTAGGGAATCGCTTCCGGGGGTTAATTCGGCGTCAACAGACCGATTGCCGCTATATGTTGTTAGTGTTGTTATTTGTATTTGCCGCAATATGCACACAATTTTTAACTTGCTGTTAATAATTGTGTGAGTTTTTGCTATGATTCAGTTTAACTCGACTTTCTAAGTAATGATACTTAAATTAATTGGAAATTTCAGGGGAAATTAACAATGACGATTTGGATTAACGAGCAGATCGACCCCAGCGGGATGGTTTACGCCTGTATCGCTTGCGCTTCCGAGACTCAAGCCGAGGATTGCCACAAATCTTTCCAAGATAATCTCTCGGAGGAGCAAAAGTCCCAGGGTTGGATCGCCCGCTTGCGCACAGTGGAATCCTGGGATGAAGTCCCAGTGAGCGCTCTCAAATTAAACTGAACCCTCATCCTCTTCGAGTTCCCCGTAATGGGTCCCCTGTTTCGGGAGGCGGAGTGCCTGGGAATTCACCGGGTCTAAAGGGTCTAAAAGCTGGTTGAGGCGGCGGAGCTGTTCGGCGGTGCCCATACATATGAGTGTATCTCCCCGCCCGATGAGGGTTTCCGCCGTTGGTCCGCCGATGAGTTCCCCGCCTGACCGGCGAATCGCCAGGACGAGGGCGCCAGATTCTAAGCGGAGTCTGGCTGACCGCAGGGTTTGTCCTTCAAAGGGGAAATTTTCTGATTGAATGCGAAACTCTTCTAGGTATAAGGAGCGATCGGTCCCGGTGATAATCCCATCCACAAAGTCCATCACCTGGGGACGCAACGCCGCCGCCGCCATCCGCCTCCCCCCAGTAATATAAGGGGAAATCACCGCATCAGCCCCACTCCGTTGTAGCTTCCGCGATGCTTCTTCTGTATTCGCCCTCGCCACCGTGCGCAGTTTGGGATTGAGGGTTTTGGCGGAAATCAGAATATAGAGATTTTCCGCATCGGAGGGTAAGGCTACCACCAAACACACCGCCCGATCGATACCCACCTTCATCAAGGTAATATCCTCCGTGGCATCCCCCTGAAATGCTATATAATCCATCTGTCCCGCCATCTCCACCGCCTCCGCTTTAGCGTCAACGATGACAAAGGGGATGCCTTCTGCTTGAAATTCTAAGGCAATTTGGCGACCGGTGCGCCCGAATCCGCACAGAATATAATGTTTAGATAATGTGTCTAGCAAGCGTTTTTGTTGTCTTAATTTGATGACTTCTTGAAAATATCCCTGAATTATTGCTTCCGTAAAGCGATTGACAATGTAGCCGATGCTAATTAATCCTAAAGCAATCAAAGATACAGTAAACAGCCGCCCATCGTCATTCAGGGGATGAACTTCAGAAAACCCTACGGTGGATAGGGTAATCACAGTCATATAGGCGGCTTCTGATACTTTCCATCCCTCAAGAACGCAGTATCCAGCAGTGCCAAATATGAACACCCCCACGAGCACCAAAATACTGCCCACGAGTTCTTGCCGAATTTTCTTATATTTTTGTTCTAGACTGGATGCCACTTACTTGATTCTGGGGGTAATTAAATATTATTGTCACAAGTCCAATGTCATTTTTCCTTTGTCCCTAGTCCCTAGTCTCTTGACAAATGACAACCGACCAATGACCAATGACCAAGGACTAATGATGAATCCTAGGGCAACAGGGTAGAACCGCTTAGGCGGCAAATCCGCCATTCTGGTAAGACTTCAGCTCCGAGACTGCGGTAAAAAGAAATAGCTGGTTCATTCCAATCCAAAACCGTCCATTCCACCCGCCCGCAGCCCTGCTCCCGTGCTATCTGCACCACATAACTAATCAGAGATTTGCCGATACCCTGCCCCCGATAATGTGGCAGCACAAACAAATCCTCTAAATAAATTCCCGGTTGGGTTAAAAATGTGGAATAATTATAAAAAAATAGGGCATAACCCACAGCTTGTCCCTCCACTTCGGCAATTATTGCCGAGGCATAGGGTTGGGAGCCAAACAAATGTTCACTGAGAGTGGCAGCATCCCCCGTAACAGCGTGGGACAGCTTTTCATACTCCGCCAAGCCTTTAATCAGCTCAAACAGGACGGGCACATCTTCGGGTGTGGCATTGCGGATAGTAAACAGAGCAAGTTTATCCAGCATCTAAACCAATATTATTGAAGAATGCAGCTTCACTTTACCAGAAAAAGGGGGGTATTCCGGAATGGGTCAGCAATTTTTCCAGTAGTATAATTTGCCCAGAGCCCCTTGGGGAAGTTTTTTGGGCTAAAGCCCAACTACGAACCTGACCCCTCATCCACCCATACCCCCTACTATGCCATGCAATACGATATCGCTACTTATGATTTACCGCTGTTTTCCGGGCAACTGGTGGCGGAACCAGGGGGAAGATATGATGATTTGCCAGCGGTGGCGACTACTCCCCGGTGGCTGGAAGTGTTGGTGGATATCCCCGAGGGTGAGCAAAAACTCTACACCTATAGGGTGCCCCCTGGTTTAGATGTGCGTCTGGGTGATGTTTTGACTGTGCCGTTTGGGGCGCAACTGTTGGGGGGTATTGCGGTCCGCTTTCCGGAGGGTTTGCCCGCTGGTTTACCCCCAGAAAAGGTGAAAGATGTTGATGATGTGGTGGTGGCGGGGTTTTTCTCTCCCTCTTACTGGCAACTGTTGGAACGGGTGGCGGAATATTACTGCACGCCGCTGATGCAGGTGATTAAAACGGCGATGCCTCCGGGGTTGCTGGCTCGATCGCAACGTCGCATCCGCCTGTTGCACATCCCCCCCGGAGCCGAAATCTTCCTGAGCGGACCGGCTCGCCAACTCGTATCCCTACTGCAAAACTCTAAAACTCAAGACTATTCCTGGCAATACCTGCGCAGCAAAGTCCCCACCGCTAACAGGGGATTAAAAGAACTGCTGAAACGCCGATGGGTGGAAAGCTACTTAGAGCCGCCTAAATCTCTTGGTCCCAAACTCCGCCAAGCGGTCATCATTACTGGTGATAGTTTTGCTGACCTCACCGACAGACAGCGGGAAGTTTTAGAGGTCCTGCGGCGTCACGGCGGCGAAATGTGGATGACGGAATTACTCCAACTTTGCAGTACCTCTTCCTCTGTAGTTCAGAAACTAGCAGAAAAAGGCTGTGTGGTGATTGAGGAGCAGGAGCAGTTACGCACGCCTGCGGATGTAGCGGTTCCAAACACTTGGAATACCGCACCCCCTGCCCAACTGACACCAGCGCAAAGCCGCGCTTTAGCCACGATTAATAGTTTAAATCAATTTGCCCGGGTGTTGCTTCATGGTGTCACTGGTTCGGGGAAAACTGAGGTTTATATCCAGGCGATTACTCCGATTTTAGCTCAGGGGAAATCGGCTATTGTTTTGGTGCCCGAAATTGGTCTGACTCCTCAACTCACAGACCGTTTCCGGGCTCGGTTTGGGGATAAAGTTGCGATTTATCATAGCGCTCTCTCGGATGGGGAACGTTACGACAGTTGGCGGGTGATGCTCGCGGATACTCCCCAAGTGGTAATTGGCACTCGATCGGCTATTTTTTCGCCTTTACCTAATTTGGGGATAATTATCCTCGATGAAGAATTCGACGCTAGTTATAAGCAAGACCAACCGGCTCCTACTTATCATGCGCGAACGGTGGCAAATTGGCGGGCGGAATTGGCTAATTGTCCTCTGATTTTGGGTTCTGCTACTCCTAGTGCGGAATCTTGGGTGGAGTTTGTGGGTGATAAGGGGTGTAGGGGTGATTCGCGAATCACCCCTACCCCGGAGACTCACTATTTATCTTTACCAGAACGCATCGGGGGGCGCCAAATGCCTCGGGTGGAAGTGGTGGATATGCGCCAGGAACTACATAAGGGTAATCGCACGATTTTTAGTCAATCTTTGCAAGATGCTTTACTAGGGATGCACGCTCGTAAGCAGCAGGGAATTTTGTTTATTCATCGGCGGGGACATAGTAGTTTTCTGTCTTGTCGCAGTTGTGGTTATGTGGTAGAATGTCCCCATTGTGATGTATCTTTATCTTATCACAAAGTGGGGGAAGGGGCGGAATTTCTCCGCTGTCACTATTGCGGTTATCGACAGTTACCGGTAACTCGCTGTCCTGAGTGTAATTCTCCTTATTTTAAGCCTTTTGGCAGTGGGACGCAAAAGGTGGTGGAACAGTTGGAAAAGTATTTTCCCCAGTTGCGGGTGTTGCGGTTTGATAGTGATACGACGCGGACTAAAGGGGCGCATCGGGATTTACTTTCTCGGTTTGCCTCTGGGGATGCGGATGTGTTGGTGGGGACGCAAATGTTAACTAAGGGTTTGGATTTGCCCCAGGTGACTTTGGTGGGGGTGGTGGCGGCGGATGGTTTGTTGAATTTGTCTGATTATCGGGCTTCGGAGCGGGCTTTTCAAATTTTGATGCAGGTGGTGGGACGTGCGGGTAGGGGTGATGAACCGGGACGGGCGATTATTCAGAGTTACACGCCTGCGCATCCGGTGATTGCGGCGGTGCAAAAGCAGGATTATGGTGAGTTTATGGCGATGGAATTGGCGCAAAGAGCGGCTCTGTGTTATCCGCCTTTGGGGCGGTTGGTGTTGTTGCGGTTGATGGGTGCGGATGGGGGTTTGGTGGAGGAAACGGCGATGCGTCTGGGTGAGTTTTTGGCGGATAAGATTGCGGATGGGGAGTTGCTTGGTCCGGCTCCGGCTCCGATTATGCGGGTGGGCGATCGCTTTCGGTGGCAAATTCTTCTGAAATTCCCCCTAGGAACGCCGGTGCAATTCCCCAGTTTAGAGCTGTTACGCGCTCAATGTCCGTCCCAGGTGAGTTTGGCGGTTGATATTGACCCTCTATCTTTGTAGGACTAGGTGATGGGGGGACGGGGTGCAGGGGTACAGGGGTGCAGGGGTGCAGGAGACGGGGGGACCGTTCAGACAAAATCTTGAAGTCTATAGGAGTGTAGAAGTCCTCTACCTCTACTTCGGTAGCGGGCGAGGACGCCCGCACTCCTAGGGATTAAAAATATTGCCCTAACTGTCTTGGCTACTGCTATAATTGGCTAAGATACCTGATTTTCATTATGCACGTTATTACTCGTAAACGTCTCAATGAATTTGCGGCCAAGTACCCGGACACAGAAAATGCCTTGGCTCGTTGGTATCAACTGATGAAATCAGGAACATTTAATTCCTTTGTTGAACTTCGTAGCGAGTTCCCCAGTGCTGACCAAGTTGATAATCTCACAGTGTTTAATATTGGGGGTAACAAAGTCCGGTTGATTGCCGCAATTCATTATAATCGACAAAAACTTTATATTCGGGCAGTTTTGACCCATGCAGAGTACGATGAAGGAAAATGGAGAGAGTCAAAATGTTGAGCATTGATGAAACTGAAAAATTGTGGCAACCCCTAGCGACTAAATTAGTCATTCCCCGTGATGAAGCCAGTTATCAATATCTGGTTGAGTGGCTGGATCGATTAATTGATGAAGTGGGGGAAAATGAACAACATCCCCTGGTTTCATTGATGGAGATTATTGGGGTTTTAATTGAACAGTATGAAAATGAGTATATTCCTGAACTTCAGGACTGATGGTTGGGTGTGTCCAGAAACCGGGTTTCTGGTAAAATCTTGGTGAGGATGCAGAATTCCTGAGAGAAACTCGCTCGGTTTCTGTATTCTACCCCCCGGCTGCTAAGATTGAAGCAGGAAATTTAAACTAAGGAGAGAGGACTGTACTGGGTCGCGGCATCATAAATATGATTTATGATTAATAACTGACATTCACATTGACCGGTGTTATAATAGGAGCAAGCCACCTGAGTAAAATTATGTCATCACATACCATTACCCTATCTGAACACACTTACCAAGCTCTCCTAGAAGTTGCCCAAAAACAAGGTTTAACTCCTGAAAACTGGATTTTATCCCAACTTGAAAGGCTCCAGCCTGAAGCCGAACCTTTATCTGAAAAAATCGGAGATTTAATTGGGACAATTGATAGTCAAGCTGAACCATTACATCAGTTTCAGTCAACTGATTTTGGCGAACAAATTGCTACTAAATTATCTAAACAAGGACTGCACCGACCATGATTTTAGTTGACACGGGTCCTCTCATTGCTCTGATTGACAAAGGTCAGGGAGAAGCCCATGTTAAATGTGTTCAAACTTACAAAGCACTGACGGGTTCTCTCTTAACAACCTGGCCTTGTTTTACGGAGGCGATGTACTTTTTATCATAATTGCGAGGTTGGAAGGTTTCTGAGTCTAGGCAATATATCCGCAAGGGGCGATCGCCCCCAGTGCAGAGAAACCGGGTTTCTGGCAAAATCTCTGTGAGGATGCAGAAACTCTCACAGAAACCCGGTTTCTGAGGTTCAGGCGATATGGTATCCGCAACCAGGCGCGTCGCTCGTAACTATGGCTCCTAAATATGGCTCCTAACTGGGGCTGGTTTTCTTGACTTCACCACCAAAATATCCTCCACTCCAACGGGTTTTTACACCGGGTTGGCGTGATAAGGTGACTACTTCTCTGCCGCTTTCTGCTTGCTTTTTGCGGAGGTCTTCAAATATGGCATTCAAATCGTAGTTGAAAGACTTGGCATAGTTATCACGAATTTGGTAGATTTCTTCGACAATTTCATCTTTCCACATGGACTAATCTCCCATCAGTTCGTTTGGCGTACAGAGAACAGGCAACACATAGCCAAAATCAAGACTAATTTCTGCTAGTTTTCCTTGAATTTGGGCATTGGCGATGTGCTTACAGTTCCATGTTAACAAATAATCCATACCGTGAACAGTTGCGGCGGCGATGTGGATCGCGTCTATGTTGGCTTTAAGGGGCAAATTGCTTCGGGCTAAAAATTGTGCCGCCAAGCCTTGTACCGCCTGATTCAAGGCGAGCAAAGGAAAATCACGTAAAATATCTAGTCGTTGGGCTGCGATCGCCGGATCACCTTGTGCCACTTCGTCTAAAACTGCTTCTGATGTATAGAGAGTGAAGGCGTTCCGGCGCAGTTCCCACCAATCCCTTGTAATCTCCATGTTGGCAGCGATAATCAAGTTTTTGGTTGATCTAGCGGTGAGATACCCTAAAATACTTGTTTCGATGTAAACCGTTTCACTCATACAGATAAAAGTAAACTCACTCTATTTTATGGGAAGGCGATCGCCCCCAGTGCAGAGAAACCGGGTTTCTGGCAAAATCTCTGTGAGGATACAGAAACTCTCACAGAAACCCGGTTTCTGAGTCTCAGGAGCCAGGGGCGATCGCTCTTACTTATGCCGAGAAACCTTCTAGGGAAATCTTGGTAAAAATGCAGAATTCCTGAAAAAAAACCGGTTTCTGAGTCCCATTCGCGTTTTTTCACAAGTCATCCTCTGTGAGATTTGCTACTTTCATCAATGCTTTTAAAGTGCCAATTTTTAAGTCCTGATTACTATGAACAGGAATGGAGAGAATTTTTTGTTATTGGGGATTCTCGTAAATATAGTGGCTGCCGGTAATTCTCTGTAAAATCCAGCCTTTCTTCTCCACAATTTTACAAAATTGTTTTCCAGAAATAGACTTCATACAGCAATTTCCACAATTTCGTCTGTTGGCTCTGTTTTCTTCAGGCTATCATTCGCAACACTCAGCCAACCCTCAACGGCGTCTTGTAAATTATGTGTAACCTCTTCCCAGGTATCGCCTTCGGTAATGCAACCGGGAAGAGCTGGGACTTCTGCCCAATAACCCCCTTCTTCTGCTGGATGAATAATGGCTTTAATTTTCATAAACTTAGCTTCATCACTTCCTTAAGCTCAGTATAGCAGACTCAGACATAGTTTTCAGGCCAAATGAGAACTAGCGAGCTTTTGCGTCCCGGAGGAAATCGTTGAGTTGTTGGTAAATGTTTGTTTGTGGTGGTTGGGTTTCGTGACTCAACCCAACCTACCAAACTACCAAACTAAAGAAACCGGGTTTCTGGCGAAATGTTCGTTCTGGAGGGTGGGCAGTGCCCACTACTGCTACTGGTTATGAAGAGTGCTGCTCGGTCAGGCACTGCCCACCCTACTACTACGGCTCAGCTCTATCTGGCGTTTTTTTAGGTTGACCTACTTAATAGCTCAGAGGGGGATTAACAGCACAGAGCCAGCTAAAAAAGAGTGAAGCAAAGAATTAATCAAATTGACTTTGTTTTACTCTAAATAATTGCTTAAGCTATGGATTAAGCGACAAATTTTAGCCACTCAATACTCCCTAAATTATGGCTAATTCATTGGCAAAATCTTGGGGAAATATTTCAAAAGATTCGCTGTTTGCCAGAACAGGATTAGAGGGTGCAATAGGTATGGCAGTTGATGTACTGATAAAGGGATGAGGTAAACCTGCATTGGGGCCACGTTCCAGGTCAAGTGATAAGGAATCTATTTTGCCTTCCAATCCGAAGGCTCCAGCATTATTGACAACTGTGGCGGTTAAATTCTGGCTAACATTTTCATAGAAATCGTTAGGATTGGGATAATTCGTTAGATAATCTTTGGTAAAGTTAGCCAGGGTTGTAATATCAGGGAATGATTCTGAGTTATCAACAAAATCCAGAGTCAGCGTCCCATTGGCAACAGTTCCCCCTTGGACGGGTATTAACAAATCTTCTAACTCTAATTTGACAACTTGCTGGTTATTTCCTGCTGCCGTTATTGTGTTTTCACTGACAAAGCTATAAGGTAAAATGGCAATGGGATCCCGGCTTAGTTCGATGGATATGGAATCTATTATTCCTGATAGTCCTAATCCTGCGGCATTATTGAAAATCGCTGTCGTCACATTCTTGCTGATGTTTTCATAGAAATCGTTAGGATTGGGATAATCGCTCAGAAAAGATTTGACAAAGTTGGTCACCGGACTAATATCAGGAAACGTTCCTAAACTGTTGGCGTAATCGATGGTAAGCACAACATCGTTCACTGTTCCGCCTTGCACTGGGACAAACAGATCTTCAATTTCGACCTTAACAATTTGGTCTAAACCCCCTCCAGGAGTAGCGATTGATGTCACCACAAACGGATGAGGTAAAGCTGCATTAGGGCCACGTCCCAGTTCAACGGAGACGGAATTTAGGATTCCTTGTAATCCGAAAGCTCCTGGATTATTGCTAATTGTAGCCGCTAAATTCTGACTTACCTTTTCATAAAAGTCATTAGGATTGCCATAAGTGGTAAGATAACTTTGGCTGAAGTTAGCCAGAGGGGTAATATCGGGGAATGCTGCTACATTATCAACAAAATCTAGACTAATATTCGCAGTGGCAATGGTTCCCCCCTGGACGGGAATCACGAGATTCTTGATGGTTAATTCTGTAAACTGCTCTGTATTGCCATTGGCATTTTGTATGCTTTGACTGACAAAGGGATAAGGTAAAATACTAATGGGTTCACGTATCATTTCAACTGATACGGAATTCGTTTTCCCAGCCAGTCCCAATATTTCGGCATTGTGAAAAATCGCTGCCGTCAAATTTTTGCTGACATTTTCATAGAAATCATTAGGATTGGGATAATTGTTGAGAAAGAATTTTGCGAAGTTAGTAACAGGGACAATATTGGTAAAGTTTGTAATCCCGCTAATTGGCTCGACATTAATGACAACATCGTTGACTATTCCGCCTTGAACGGGGACAAAAATATCTTCAAGTTCGATGCGTTGAGATTGTTCTAAGCTGGTCATAAAGTTCCTGGTTTGTAACTATTCGCAATCATTTGCTCTATTCACGATTTTTATTCTCTCAACTTATTTTCCCTTTGCCAACCCCCCAAAAGTGGGATTTAGGGGGGTATTTATCACCGATTTAAAAGTCAAACAGTGGGAAAATGTGAGAATTTGTGGCCAAAAGGGGGAAAATGTGGGATAATAGGGGGTCACAGGGACAAAACTACAACCCCCTTGAGCAGCTATGGAGATTCAAGAAGCCTTGCAGTGGACCGATAATCTGATTTTTGCCACAACCGGAAAGCATCTGGACTCCCTGCAACGCGCTATTTTGGAGGGTGTATGGGAAGGTAAAGGATATCAGGATATCTCTGACGAATACCACTGTAGCAACGATCATGTGAGGAAGTCAGCATCGGACCTGTGGCAACTCCTGTCGGACCTGTTGGGAGAGGAGGTCAAAAAGAAGAATGTCCGATCGCTCATCGAAAATAAAATATTCTCTTCCTTTAATGGGGTGCAAATTGGTAATATTGGTAATAACGTAAATCTCTGTAACGACCTATACAATCAATCAAAAATCCCAAGAAGCCGATCGCCCTCCCCTCCCAGCAACAAATCAGAACCCCGCCACGACCTCAGCCAAGCACCGGAATATAACCGCCTCTACAACCGCACCGAACCACTGGCTACCCTCAAACAATGGATACTCGAAGAAAATAGCCGCATCATCACCCTAAGCGGACTATCGGGAATTGGGAAAACTGCCCTCGCGAGACAACTGGTAGAACAAATAAAAGACAACTTCGATCGCATCCTGTGGCGCAGTCATCGCAAATTGCCCAACCTTGAGACCCTGCAAAGCCACATCATCGAATTTCTCGCCCCAACTCCCCCCAGCCAAAACCCATCCATCATCAACTACTTAAACTCTCGTAACTCCCTTTTAGACCATCTGAGAAACCACCGTTGCCTAATCATTCTAGACGACTTTCAAGAAACCTTAACCCCCGGTGAATTAGTCGGCAATTACCGCCCCGAATATCAAAACTATGGTCAGCTTATCCACGAAATCGGACAACTCCCCCACAACAGTTGTCTGCTGCTTCTTACCTGGGAACAACCCCTAGAAATCGCTACCCTAGAAACCGAAACCTGCGCCTGCAAAACCTTACCCGTTCTCGGTTTAGGTAAACTAGCCACCGAAATTCTCAGCGCCAGACAACTCAAAGATGAGAAAAAATGGCCAGAACTGATTCAACTTTACAGCGGCAACCCTTTATGGCTGAATATCATCGCCTCCACTATCCTGGATTTATTTAACGGTAGCGTTCAAGAATATCTCTCCTATCCCACCCTATTTTTAGGAGACTTAGAACCCATCCTCAAACAACATTATCAACGCCTTTCTGAATCAGAAAAAATCATAATTCAGTGGTTAGCCACCCAAGACCAACCGGTAAAAATCAGCCAGAAACCCCCAGAACTTTTATCAGATGCCGATTTCTTAAAAGCGATTCAATCTTTAAAAAGACGCAGTTTACTGGAAAAATCATCAGGTTTAACTCTACAACCAGTGATAAAACAATATGTGAAAAATTTGAGTGAAAAATGTTTTTAGTGGCGGCGGCAATCAAATTTAATTAGGCGCAGCTTTCACAAAATATGACATTTGGCGCGAGGAAAAGGCGGAATTGTCAGGATTTGCTGACTTCTGGGGACTAACCGGGAAAATATTACAGATATAGTTATTTCAAATAAAAGCGAGACATTATCGAGCGCAATACTCTCGGATAATTTCGTCGATAGATTTGTCAGGATGTGCATACATTCTGGCTCTCTTTAAAGCACTAAAATCAGGCTCTATGTCATTTAAGTCTGG
>DVDU01000262.1 GCA_015296065.1 Oscillatoriaceae cyanobacterium M33_DOE_052
AACCTACAAAACAGTACAACCTACAACCCGAAATTTACCCGAATCCCTTTCAGGGATTGAAACGTTTGTGGAACGAGGATAGCCTAGCTTTTCCTCAAGACCCGAAATTTACCCGAATCCCTTTCAGGGATTGAAACGTGTCACTGTTCGAGAGACGCTGCAAATTATTGTAGGGCCCGAAATTTACCCGAATCCCTTTCAGGGATTGAAACCTGAGCATGACGTTAAACTGCTCAACCGGCCTTCGGCCATCGTCGCCCCGAAATTTACCCGAATCCCTTTCAGGGATTGAAACTTCGACCACCTCTACACAGGTTTGCAGCACTGCATTGCCCGAAATTTACCCGAATCCCTTTCAGGGATTGAAACCAATCAAGGCTGGGGCTGGGCTGGTGGCTGGAAATGCCCCGAAATTTACCCGAATCCCTTTCAGGGATTGAAACCTGCCTTGATCAAGGCCGGATAGCATCATCATTGGCCCGAAATTTACCCGAATCCCTTTCAGGGATTGAAACCAGTTACTTTAACCTGAATCAAATCCTTAATTCTTTCCACCCCGAAATTTACCCGAATCCCTTTCAGGGATTGAAACGATTCCAATATTGCTGGTGTCGATCCTTCCATCAGCACCCGAAATTTACCCGAATCCCTTTCAGGGATTGAAACCGGTTCCTTTCTCATCCATGTCCCCATAATAATACGCTCCCGAAATTTACCCGAATCCCTTTCAGGGATTGAAATTCAGGGATTAAAACTCATACTTGATTCCTGTAACAAAAATCATTACCCACTTCCCGAAATTTACCCGAATCCCTGAAAGCGATTGAAACTTCCATACAGGCTGCTATGGAATCGCCCCAGGATATATCCCGATTAAATCTGTGCTGGAGAAAAACTAAAATCCCTTTAACATATTTCGCATCCAACCCCAATTAATTTTAGAAAGATTTAATAAAAATTAAATTTTTCCGGCCACTTTGGGCGCTGAAACAGGCTAAATATTAAAAATTACATCAATTACTTGCCACCAGCAAGGGGGATGGATGAAAATTAGAGAGTAATGGATAGTCAGTAGTTCGAGAGTTTAAAATGCAAGCGATAAATTCTCAAATCGAAGAAATCATCAGCCGGGGGGAGGGGCGCTACCTGAGCGCTACGGAACTACAGCCGATCAAGCAATATGTGCAAACTTTCACAGCGCGAGCCAAAACGTATCAAATATTACAAGAAAAATCCGAGGTGTTGGTACGCCATGCGCTGAAGAAGTTTATGGTGCAGCACCCGGATATTATGCAAAAACACGGCAAGCGCTGTCACTATGATATGACCATGCTGCTGCGCTATGTGGGTATAGCCATTCTCCGCAATGACCCCCGGTTTCTCAATGATGCCATAGTTTTGTGGCAAGCGAATATTTTAACTGCTTATCAAAAGCAAAAAGCCTGTCATGTGGCTTATCGCTATTTGCAAGAAGCGGTGAAAGAACATTTGCCTAGTCAAGCTGAGCAAATGATAGACCCATACATAGAAATGATGATGCAGGCTTTGGACTTGCCGCCAAAATTGATGGCGGGAGTGCAGTAGGTTATGAGTCCCTGGTCATTAGCTCAAAAGACAAAGGACAAACGACAAAAGACAAACGACAAAGGACAAAACTATGACATTGCTAGAGCCAATTACTACTACTCATAATGCGTCGCCGGAAGAGCGGGGTTTGGTGCTGGGGGCGATATACAATCAGGTACTAGAGCGCCAACCGTATAAATTTGAGCGTCGCCAGTTGGCAGATTTAGAGAAATCGTTTCTGAAGGGGAAAATGGGGATTCGTCATTTTCTCAAGAGTTTGGCGGTGTCCCCGGTTTACCTGCAGGCTTTTTATGAAAATAGCTCGAATGTGAAATTTATCGAAAATGCTTTTAAGCATTTTTTGGGGCGCTCTCCCCATAATGAAGGGGAAATCCGCCACTATGATAATATGCTGGTACATCAGGGGGTAGGGTCGATGGTGTCAGCGTTGATTGATTCTGAGGAGTACCGCAAGGAGTTTGGTGCTTTTACGGTGCCGTATTGGCATCAATCTAGCCACTATGAGTCGCCGAATGATTATTTGGAAAACCGCTTGCTGGCGGGGGAACATGCGGGCGATCGCGGCTGGGGAGTCCCCACTTTATATTGGCATGAGCTGCATTTAGACTGCAGTGGCGGGAAATGCCGCCCGACTTTAAAACCATCGCCCCGTTTGCGCTCATAATATCCAAGTGGTAGAGCAAAATGGCAATTTTAATATTTAGTGTGCATCTAAATTTAAGAAACCGGGGGCAAAAATTCACCAAAAAACCCAGTTTTTGCCTCCGGTTTCTGTACAGGCTTTTCTACCGAGATTCAGGCGATACCATTTTAGTTCAGCTCGGCACCAATTTCTAGGAGATATTGCCTCTAACCACCACCAGGTATGGTGAATCCAATTATGTGGGCTTTGGCTGGGAGATGAAATTCGGTTTAGGCCCTGCTTGGGCAGAAAAAATTGGGGCGATCGAGCCCAAGTCCAGAGCGAAAGGCCAGCATCAAGGTCTAAAGTTTTCCTAAAAAAATCATAAAAATCTGTAGCTCAACTTACAATAAATAATAGTAAACCTCGCTCCGACATATGTAAAATCAAAACATCGCATCGGGGGCAACAGGTATGAGCGATATATTCAAAGGCTTTGAAGAACTGCTGGAACTGGCCAAAACCCTGGAAGAACAGATATCCCGGGGGGAAATTCAATCGGGGATTGCCATCAACTCCTTTGTGAGTGGGATTCCCGCACAGGGAAATATTCCCCGGCGGTCTGGAATGCCCCGAACCGATAAATCTGCGCAGCATTCAGAAGAGAACGTCACTCCAGCAGCCAACTCCGACGAAAGAGGCAATTCCCCCCGCAATACTCCCACCCCAGTCACAGCAGACATCACCGGTGGGAGCATGGCGAAAGTGGGCGGTTTAGAAGAAGTGCTGCGGGAACTGCGCGAGCTAGTAGAAATGGGGCTGAAGCGTCCAGAGCTACTGGCGAAACTAGGATTAGAACCGCCTCGGGGCGTGCTGCTCGTAGGACCGCCGGGAACGGGAAAAACCCTTACGGCTCGGTGTTTGGCAGAAGATTTGGGCGTGAACTATATTGCCATCACCGGGCCAGAGGTGATGGGAAAATACTATGGGGAAGCAGAAGCCCGGTTACGCAGTATCTTTGACAAAGCGGCCAAGTCTGCCCCATGTTTGATATTTATTGACGAAATCGATACCATCGCCCCGGACCGCTCCAAAGTGGAGGGAGAAGTAGAAAAAAGAGTGGTGGGACAACTACTGGGTTTGATGGATGGGTTTGCGCCCAACACAGGGACGATCGTCCTCGCCGCCACCAACCGCCCCAACCATCTAGACCCCGCCTTGCGCCGCCCGGGGCGGTTCGATCGGGAAGTGTATTTCCCCGTCCCAGACAAGGCGGGGCGATTAGAAATCTTGTATGCTCTCACCCGATCGATGCCCCTAGATGCTCAAGTCAACCTCGAAGAAATTGCCGCCAAATGCCTAGGCTTCGTGGGCGCAGACCTAAAAGCACTGTGCCAAAAAGCCGCATACTTAGCCTTGCGGCGGTTAGTCCCTAGCGCCGACTTACCCGCACCAGACAACCTTGCCATCACGCGAGAAGACTTTTTCCAAGCCTTAGAAGAGCTGAGCCCCTCCGTCCTCCGATCGGTCGCCGTGGAAACCCCCCAAGTCTCTTGGGATGACGTAGGAGGACTCGACCAAGTAAAACAGGTCCTGCAAGAATCCGTAGAAGGACAACTGCTCTATCCAGAACTCTATCAACACACCGGGGCCACAGCACCACGCGGGATTTTACTATTCGGACCGCCAGGGACTGGGAAAACCTTATTAGCAAAAGCCCTCGCCTCCCAGGGACAAGCCAACTTTATCGGTGTCACCGGCGCCGAACTACTCAGCCGGTGGGTGGGAGCCTCGGAACAAGCCGTGCGAGATTTATTTGCCAAAGCTAGACAGGCGGCTCCTTGTGTGGTATTTATTGATGAAATTGACACGATCGCTCCAGCGCGGGGGATGCACTCAGGGGATGCCGGAGTGAGCGATCGACTCGTGGGGCAACTGCTCGCCGAACTAGACGGCTTGCAGTCCATACCCAATATCCTATTTATCGCCGCCACCAACCGGCCCGAAGTCATCGACCCAGCCTTAATGCGCGCTGGTAGGTTAGACTTACAGCTAAAAGTAGAATTACCAGACGAACCCAGCCGGATGGCGATTTTGCAAGTCCACAACCAGACCCGCCCGATCGCCGCCGAGGTGAACTTCCGCGAATGGGCAAGCCGCACCCAAGGCTGGAACGGCGCTGACCTAGCTCTCCTAAGCAACCAAGCCGCCCTAGAAGCCATTCACCGCGCCCGGGAGTCAGGCCATATCCAATCCATAAGCGCCATCCAGATTAGTCAACAAGACTTCGATCGCGCCTACCAAAAACTCGCCGCCCAACAACTAAGAAATTAGCGATTAATCCTTTGTCCTTTGTCCAATGTCCCTGGTCATTTGGTAACAAGGGACAATTATCAATTATCAATCATCAATTGTCAATTATCAATCATCAATCATCAATTATCAATTATCAATTATCAATTGTCAATTGTCAATGATAGCAATTTCTGGCTACACCATCAGCAGCAAAATATATGAAAGCAGCTCATCATTAGTCTATAGAGCCGCCAGAAACTCTGATGGGCTCAAAGTCATCCTCAAAGTGCTGCGCCATAACACCACAGACAAAATAGCCAAATTTAAGCAAGAATATGAAATCAACCGCTCCCTACAACATCTAGAAGGAGTAATAAAAGTTTGGGGCTGGGAGCAACTGGGCAAAAACCTATCCTGCATGACCCTAGAGGATTTTGGCGGCGAATCCTTGAAAAACGTGATGGCCAAACGCTCTTTTCCCCTCGCGGAAATTCTCAGCATCGCCATCAACGTCAGCGAAACGTTAGGAGAAATTCACGCCGCCAGTATCATTCACAAAGATATTAACCCAGCCAACATTCTGTTACACCCAGAAACCGGCGAAGTCAAAATCATCGATTTCGGCATTGCCTTGCTATTGAGCCGGGAAAATCCCACCATCAAAAGTCCCACCTTTTTAGAAGGCACCCTCCCCTACATTTCCCCCGAACAAACCGGGAGGATGAATCGCGCCGTAGATTACCGCACCGACTTTTACTCCTTGGGAGTAACCTTCTATGAAATGCTCACCGGGCGAGTGCCTTTTGATACTCAAGACCCGATGGAGCTAGTGCATGCACATATTGCCAAACAGCCCATACCCCCCCATGAAGTCAATCCAGAAGTACCCGAACCATTATCACAATTAGTGATGAAACTGCTGGCCAAAACAGCAGAAGACCGTTACCAAAGTGCTTGGGGCATTAAAGCCGATTTAGTGCTATGCCTTATGCAGTTAGAAGCTAACGGCATCATTGAAGAACTCATCCCCGGAGATAACGACGTTTCCGATAAATTTCAGATTCCCCAAAAACTCTACGGGAGAGAAGCCGAAGTAGCAGCCTTACTTGCCGCCTTAGAGCGAGCCAGTGCTGGGAGCCAAGAAATGATGCTGATTTCCGGCTATTCCGGGATTGGCAAATCCTCACTGGTGCAGGAAATTTATCACAGGAAAGTCAAGGGGGCTCGCCGGGAGCAAGCCAAGCTGGGTTATTTGATTACGGGCAAATTTGACCAGTACCAGCGGCAAGTGCCCTATTCGGGTTTAGTGCTGGCGTTTGCCGATTTAGTGCGACAACTGCTGATGGAAAGTGACGCGCATTTGCAGCAGTGGCGGGAAAAAATCCTCACAGCTTGTGGGGCACATGGGCAGATTCTGATTGATGTGATTCCCGAGTTAGCGCTGATTATCGGTGAAGTGCCCCCCTTGCCCAATGTGGGAGCCACTGAGGCGCAAAGTCAGTTTAAAAAAGTGCTGCAAAAATTCATCGGCGTATTTTGCAGCCCCGATCGTCCCCTGGTGATATTTTTAGACGATATCCAGTGGGCCGACACCGCCACATTCAACTGGCTAGAGTCAGTTTTGACAGAGGAATTGCACCATCTGCTGTGGATTTTCGCCTATCAGATTCGCGAAACCGCCAACCCGGGGCATCCTTGGGTGAAACTACTGGAAGTATTACGGCAAAAAGGGATGACCTTTGAGACGATCGCCCTCGCCCCCCTGCAAGTCCCAGATATCACCGAAATGATTGCCGAGACCTTGAACGAATCGCCAGACAAAGTAAAACCCCTGGCCGAATTAGTAATGAGGAAAACTGGTGGCAATCCCTTCTTTGTCAGTGAATTTCTCAAAACCCTGTATCAGGAAAATCTGCTGCAATTCAACTTCCAATATCTTTCCTGGCAGTGGGATAGCGAACGCATCCCAGCGATGGACATCACCGATAACGTGATAGATTTGACCGTCGCCTTATTACAAAAACTGCCAGACGCCACCCAGGAAGTATTGCGCTTAGCCGCTTGCATTGGAGAAAGTTTCGACTTAACCACCCTCTGCTATCTCCAAGAAAAATCCCCCAGCGATACTCTCGCCGACCTGTCACCAGCGATCGACGAAGGATTGATTTTGCCCGATCATGCCGCATTTATGACCACCGCCCCCGGGGCTAAATATAAATTTCTCCATCAAAAAGTCCAAGAAGCCGCTGGGGCACTGATTGACGAACAATGGCAAAAATCCGTTCACTTCAAAATCGGGCGGCATTTACTGCGCACCACACCCCCAGCCGAAAAACACGAACGCTTATTTGAAATCGTCTCCCATTTGAACGCGGGTAAAGATTGGCTGGTAGGGTCGAGAGAAAAAGTAGAATTAGCCCGATTAAATTTAGAAGCCGGTAAAAAAGCCAAAGACGCCACCGCTTATGCCGCCGCTTTAGAGTATTTTAGAACCGGAGCCGAGATTTTAGGAGGAGACGACTGGGAGGTACATTATGACTTAACCTTTACTCTTCATAAAGAATTGGCCGAGGCGGAATATCTGAATGGGGATTTAGCCGGAGCGACCAAATCCATTGAGCTTACCCTATCAAAAGCATTGGGGCCACTGGATAAGGCAGAAACCTGTAATTTGATGATGGCGATTACTCGGATGGCAGGGGCATACTCAGCCAGTTTAACCGCTGGCCAACAGGGATTGCGGCTTCTAGGGGTGACAGTGCCTGAATCTGATTGGGACAAAGCTTTGGGGCAAGAAATAGCAGCGGTGAACAGCTATTTAGAAGCCATATCTAACGGCACCGTGTCGCGAGCAGGCGCGATTGCCTCCCTCTTCGACGCCCCAGAAATGAGTCAACCAGACCATCGATGTGCTGCCAAATTGGTGATGAATTTGATGGAAACCGCCCGATGGTTTCACCGCGAGCTATTTGCCTGGTCTAGCGCCAAATTAGTCAGCCTATCATTGCAACACGGCAACGCCCCCGAATCTGCTCTCGGTTACGCTAATTATGGCGTTTTTCTAGGGACAGCTTCCGGCGCCTACCGCGATGGGCGATTATTCGGCAAGCTGGCCATGCGCCTGAGTGACAAGTTTAATAACATCGCCTACAAATGTAAAGTATGTTTAGTAGTAGCGAATTATATCATACCTTGGACAAGCCATTTAAAACACGCCACATCAATTAATAATGAAGGCTATCAAGCGGGCTTAGAATCCGGTAACTTGCCGGATGCTGGGTATATCTTGCTGTTGAAATTGATGGAAATGTTTTTCCAAGGAAAAACTCTCACATTAATTAATCCTTATTTGAATAGCTGCATCAAATTCCTGCATAAGACGGGCAATGAAGTGGCAGAAACGATCGCCACATCATTGCATTGGGCGATTGAAGAATTAAAAGTAGTCCAGGTTGACTCATTCAGCTCTACGGCGGCGGCGACCACGGGGGGGCGCCCCTACGTAGAGGGTAATGGCTGTTTATCCCGAGATAACGCTGGGGAAAACTTATTTGCTTTTTGTCAGCAGCAAATTATTAAAACCCAAATTTTATATTTGAAGCGCTCATATGAAGAAGCCCGACGCGCAAGTGAGGAAGCGGCAGAGCTGCTGGCTTATATTAGTGGAGATATTGCCACAGCATCCCATAATTTTTATACATCCTTGACCCTGGTGGCCCTATATCCCGCCGCCACCCCCGGCCAAAAAACCGATTACTGGCAGCGCCTGGAAGCGAACCAAGCCCAGATGGCAAAGTGGGCGGAAAGTGCCACAGAAAATTTTCAGCATAAATATCTACTGGTGGCGGCAGAAATGGCGCGCCTATCGGGGCAAGATTTAGAGGCGATTACTTTGTACGATCGGGCGATTGAATCCGCCACCGAAAACGAATTTGTCCATATCGCCGCGATCGCCAGCGAACTCGCCGCCGAATTTTGGCTCACCAGAACCTCCAGCGACAGCGGCGCCTACAGCCTCCTGAAATACGCCAAACTGCACATTATGGAAGCCCGCGATGGATACGCTCGCTGGGGTGCCCACAGCAAAGTAGAGGCTCTAGAAAAACTCTACCCCCAACTGCTCCCCACTAATAGCAGCGAAAGTGACACCATACATCGCAGTGGTTCTCGCATGACCACCGAAGGCAACACCACACAACAATTAAGCAAAAATTCCCGTTACCTAGATTTAAGCGCCGTCCTCAAAGCCTCCCGGGCCATATCCAGCGAAATCGTCATGGATAAGCTGCTCGATAACCTGATGAAAATCTTAATTGAAAACGCCGGAGCCCGCAAAGGCTTTCTCCTCCTCGTCAGAGACGGCAACCTCACCATATCCGCTTCCTGCTCCGTAGATGCCCTGGAAAACAAAACTGGTTTCTGCAATGACCCGGCAAAATTCAACCAGACAGTGCCCCGAAACCCAGTAGCAGGAAAAGAGGCAGATTTTCCCCTCACCGCCATCAATTACGTAGAGAGAACCCGCACCGACTTAGTGTTAAGCGATGCAGCGCGGGAAGGCCAGTTTACCGCCGACCCCTATATCGCCGAGAATAATATCAAATCTTTACTCTGTACTCCGATTATCAATGGCGGCCAACTCATTGGCATCCTGTACCTGGAGAATAATTTAACCACTGGGGCATTTACGCCCGATCGGCTAGAAATGCTCCGAGTTTTATCCTCCCAAGCCGCCATCTCCCTGGAAAACGCCCTCCTTTACGCCTCCTTAGAGCAGAAAGTGGCCGAAAGAACCAGAGAACTCAACGAGAAAAACGAGCGCCTGCAAAAAACCCTCCTCGACTTGCAACGCGCCCAAGCCCAGCTCATTCAAACCGAAAAAATGTCCAGCTTAGGGCAGATGGTGGCGGGAGTCGCCCACGAAATCAACAACCCCGTTAATTTTATCTACGGCAACGTTGCCCACGCCAGAGATTATGTGGAAGACTTGCTCGCCTTGCTCAATTTATATCGCCAAGAATATCCCGCACCCACGCCGGGGATTCAACAAGCCCTAGAAGAGACCGACCTAGATTTTATCTCCGAGGACTTGGAGAAACTCCTCTTTTCTATGAAGCGAGGGGCGGAACGGATCCGCAACATCATTATATCGCTGCGCAACTTTTCTCGCTTGGATGAAGCCGACATGAAATCCGTTGACCTTCACGAAGGCATTGATAGTACCATCCTGATTTTGCAGCATAAATTCAAGGCGGAAAATAGCCGCAATGGTGGCACAGGCAACCCAGCGATTATGGTGGTGAAGCAATATGGCCAGTTGCCAAAAGTCACCTGCTATGCGTCGGCAATTAATCAGGTGTTTATGAGCATTATCACTAATGCCATTGATGCTTTAAGGTCAAATGAAAGTAGCGGCATGATGGCAAGGGATGATCTAGAACCTCAAATTACCATTCGCACGGAGCTAGCAACTTTAGCGCCCCTCCCAGGGGTGACACAGAGCCCGGAACTGGTGCGAATTAGAATCGCCGATAATGGTCCGGGGATGACAGAAGATGTGTTGCAAAAAATCTTCGACCCGTTTTTTACTACTAAACCCGTGGGTTCTGGTGTGGGGTTGGGTCTGTCGGTGAGCTATTCCATCGTGGTCGATCGCCACGGTGGCAAGTTGGCTTGTACTTCCACCCCCGGCGTCGGGACCGAATTCGCGATCGAACTGCCCCTAAAACTGGCGTGACGGGGGGACGGGGAGACGGCGGTTCGGCTTCGCTCACCGACCTGGGGACGGGGGGACGGGGAGACGGGGGGACGGGGAGACGGGGAAGAGCCCACCCGACCCACACTCCTTTATTCCCCATAATTATCCCACTTTAGCTAAAGGCATTATCCCACACAAAGTCAATAATAGTTTTAGCATCTTCTAGGGGGAGGACGCGACAAGTGCCATGTTCATCATAGCTGAGCAAAGGCAGTTCTGGGGGATTAGCGATATCTTCATCATCGCGGCGCAATTTTCCCCGGATGGTTTCCAGGTGATGCAGAGTGATATTGATATCGAAATCGATTTTGACACCAAATTTAGCCTCCATCCATTGTTCTATCAAATTATCTAACTGCTCCGGCGTCAGGGAGGCAGGATGGGTGAGGAGGTGATAGTAAACTAGGATGATTTGCTTACATTGTTCTTCTTCCGCTTCATCGATTAAAGCATGAAAAGCGGTGGCATTATTGGCTAAATTCCTAAAAAACAGAGTTTCGGTGACTTTTTTTTGAAATTTTATCCGCTTGTTTTGGTAGTCATTATACTGCTTGAAGGCAAAACCGCCTAGGGTCATGGTGAGGGATAGCATCGCTGCCAATACGGGCATAAAATTGCTGACTTGCTGGGGGTTAGCTTTCCAGGCTTCTAATCCAGGAATTCCGGTAAAATATAAAAGAATGCCGACAATTAACAATAGTTGGGGGACAATGCGGAGAGCCAGAGGGATGGCGGCTCCCACGGCGGGAATTCCCAAGAGCAAGCGGTCTTTCCAAGTCATGCCGATTTTAATATTAGGAAAGAGCAATTCTATATCCAGTTTTGGGATATTTTTGTACAGATAAACATAGATTTTACCTGGAGTAAAGTTTAAACTATCTAGTTTGAGATTTTGGGCTGTAAAGTGATGATTGTCTTTAAATTTAATCAATAAGGCGACCCGCTCAAAGGCGTTGATATAGTTATTTCAAATAAAAGCGAGACATTATCGAGCGCAATACTCTCGGATAATTTCGTCGATAGATTTGTCAGGATGTGCATACATTCTGGCTCTCTTTAAAGCACTAAAATCAGGCTCTATGTCATTTAAGTCTGG
>DVDU01000198.1 GCA_015296065.1 Oscillatoriaceae cyanobacterium M33_DOE_052
AAAGTTTTGCTTACCACTATGAGTGAGACCATTTTTCACGATATTTTCAGAATTGCAGCGTGGACAATTCATAAAATTTAACTTTTCTGGGATGGGACAAGTACCATTATAGCACGTCTGTCCTTACTTTGCAGCACCACCGGACGCTCAAATCAGAGGGGAAATGGGGAATCAGGAGATGAAATCTAATCCGTGATTGCCCGTAACCCCTTTTTTATGGTGATATGGCGGCAGGGGTTAGGGTGAGGACCGCTAGGACACAAAAGCTACAGTCCAATATCGCGAATGGTGCGCAGACCTTGCCGGTTCGGGCGGAATTGTCCTGTATTAATTGTCAGTTGTCCTTGGTCAAAAGTCATTGGTCATTGGTGATTAGTCCCTTGTCCCTTGTCCCTGGACAAAGGACTAATCACCAATCACAAACCACAATGGTTGCCCCCCATGAATACCCATACATTGCGCGTCTCTTCTGTTGCCTTACTGACATTACTCCTGGTAGGGGCAACCCCCCGAGGTTGCCTCCTCGCCGCCTCTGCTGATAGTCTGACCGTAGGGGCAATTAATGAGTCAGCCGTACACCCCCTCATCCCCGGAGAGGGAATGCTCCTCGCCCAAAATCCCGCCCCGTTGCCCCAGAGGGTCGCAAATGCAACAAGATTAAGCGATATTCAGGCACATTGGGCAGTAGATTTCATCGCCGCTTTGGTGGAGCGGGATATTATGCGGGGGTTTCCCGATGGCACTTTCCGCCCCGATGCTCGGGTAAACCGGGCGGAATTCGCCGCTGTGATTGAAAGAGCATTCGCCAGTAGATTATCCCAAACTGGACGCCGCACCGTTCCCGAATTTAGCGACTTACCCGCCAACCACTGGGCTTATGGTGCCGTCAAAACCGCCTACGCGCTGGGGTTTCTCGGCTCTTATGCGGATAATACTTTCCGTCCCGACCAGCAAATCACCCGCGTTCAAGTCATAGTCAGCTTGGTGAAAGGGCTAAACTTGCAGGCGAGCAATAGCACTCCCCAAACTCTGGCCGCCGCTTTTGATGATGCTGGCACAATTCCCGACTATGCGCGGGAGAGCATTATCGCCGCTTTAGAAAACCGCCTGCTATTTAGCGACCCGAATATCCGGCAATTATATCCCAATCAAATCGCCACCAGAGCTGATTTGGCGGCCTTGGTGTATCGGTCTTTGGCCATCAGCGGCTTACTGCCCGATCGTCCGGCGGTAGCCAGAGTGCCATCGCCACCACCACCACCCCCCACCGCGACCGCATCCCCAAGGCCCGCAATGACCGAACCGCGAGTGGCATTTACCGGTAATTTCACCTCGGTAGAAGATGTGTTCGATGGCTATACGCTCGGTGGGGGCGATCGCGTCCGCATCGACTACCTCTCCGCTCCCGAATACAACAACGAAACCCTCGTCCTGGGAGACGGCACCCTCAACCTGCCCCTGATTGGCAAAATCGCCGTCCGAGGTATGACCCCAGAACAAGCCGCCAGCGCCATCACCGCCAAATACGGCTACTACATCCGCGAACCCCTCGTTACCCTCACCCTGGTGCAACCCCGACCAGTGCGCGTCGCCATTTCCGGCGAAATCAACCGCCCCGGTTCTTATAGCGTTTCCCTGCGAGAAAGCGGCCAATTTCCCTCCGTCAGCCAAATCATTGAACAAGCCGGAGGCATCACCCAAACCGCCAACCTCCGGGAAGTCCTAGTGCGACGCCCTCGGGAGTCTGGCGCCCCCCAAATTATCAGCCTTAACCTGATGTCCATAGTATCCGGGGCCGCCATTAACCAAGACCTACCCCTGCGGGACGGAGATAGCATCTTTATCCCCACTTCCGCCTACGCTGACCCAGAAGAAGCCACCCAAATCGCCACTTCCAGCCTCGCTGGCGCCACTCCCCAATCCCTGACGATCGCCGTCATTGGCGAAGTCGTCCGCCCCGGTACTCACACCGTCACCACAGAAAACGGCGGTGCCAATCCCGGCGCCAAAGCCTTTCCCACCATCACCAAAGCCCTACAAATCGCTGGAGGCATCACCCAATCAGCCGACTTACGTCGAGTCGAAATCCGCCGCCCCACCAGAAGCGGTAGCATCACCGTAATTCCCATTGACCTCGCCCAACTCCTCGCCGCCGGAGACTTGCGCCAAGACGCCATCTTGCAACAAGGGGATACCATTGTCATCCCCACCAACCCCAACCCCAGCCAAGCTGACACAGCTCTCATCGCTTCCGCCAGCTTTGCCGCTGCCACCCCCCAATCCCTGAAAATCGCCGTCGTGGGCGAAGTCGCCCGCCCGGGCACCCACACCGTCACCCCCGAAGGCACCGGCGCCGATGGGGTGATTTCCTTCCCCACCGTCACCCAAGCCTTGCAAGTGGCTGGCGGTATCACTCAAGCCGCCGACCTGCGCGGCGTGTTCATTCGTCGTCCCAACAGAAGCGGCGGCGAACAACTCATCGCCGTGGATTTATGGCAACTGCTGCAAGGCGGGGACTTGCGCCAAGATGCCATCCTGCAACAAGGGGATACCATTGTCATTCCCACCAACCCCAACCCTAACCCCGCCGCTTCCGCTCTCATCGCCTCCGCCAGCTTTGCCGCCGATGCGGCAACTCCCCTGAACATTGCCGTAGTGGGGGAAGTCATCCGCCCCGGTACTTATACGGTGGCTGGGCAAACAGGTGCAGGCTCTGAAGAAGGCACCGGCGGTTTCCCCACCGTCACCAAAGCTCTGCAAGTAGCGGGCGGTATCACTCCCTCAGCGGATATTCGCAGTATCCAAGTGCGCCGGTTTACGAAAAACGGCTCCGAGCAGATGATTGCTGTGAATCTGTGGGAATTACTGCAGTCTGGAGATTTGCGCCAGGATATCATTCTCCAGCAGGGGGATACTATTGTCATCCCCACCGCTGATACCCTCACAGCGGCTGAAGCCACGGAATTGGCGGCGGTGACTTTCTCGCCGAATCAGATTCGCGTCAATGTGGTGGGGGAAGTGTTTAAACCGGGAGAAGTGCAAGTGCCGCCTAATAGTCCTTTGACCCAGGCATTGCTGGCAGCGGGAGGGTTTACTAATCGCTCTAGTAAAGGTGAAGTAGAGCTGATTCGCCTCAACCCTAATGGTACGGTGTCCCGCCGCCAAATCGAGGTAGATTTCTCTGGTGGGATTAATGAGGCAACTAATCCGATCCTGCTCAATAATGATGCCATAGTGGTCGATCGTTCCGGTTTTACTAAATTTACCGATAGTGTGGGTAAAGTTACCCAGCCGGTAGGTGGATTGTTGGGTATTTTCAATATCTTTAGAATTTTGGGATTTTAAATATTTGTCATTGGTCATTGGTCATTAGTCCTTGGTCTCTTAGAGAATATTTGTAGGGTGGGCAAGGGAAATTTATAGTCATTTCAAAATAAATGATACAAGCCGGAGAACTGGCCCTCTATCCCCCAACCCCTTTCTCCCAAAAAGGGAGAAAGGGGAGTAAGACGGGGATGCTTTTTGTTTCCGATTCTCCCCTCTCCCCCCCCTTTCAAAGGGGGGTAGGGGGGATGGAGAGGGGGCGGGGGTGAGGGCTTATCGGAGGTGGGGTTTAACCCAAAAACCATTCTCATTCTTAATTCAAATAAATATAATTATTCAAGTGAAATTCCTGGGTTTTAGCCTACCCTACTCCTGTTTCTTAGCTTCATATAATTTATCGGCATAATTTTCTAATTATGTAATTTTTTATTTTTTTTAAAGCCTTCCTGGATTTTCTCGATCAAGTTGGTATTTTTAAATACACTGATACGATAAGTAGGGAGAAAGAAATGTCGGTAACGACATTATATCGCAGTCCCCGTCAACAGGGGGGGGTGTTTATTCAGGGTAAAACTAACTCGGCACTTCCCCTAAAACATACAGAAGTTAATGCCAAAATTACTGGCAATTTGGCGCGAGTGCAAGTAACGCAAATTTTTGCCAATGAATTGCCAGAACCTTTGCAGGCAATTTACGTGTTTCCGCTTCCCGATGATGCTGCCATCAATGGGATGGAAATTCATGTGGGCTCGCGCCTAATTAAAGGTCATATCATCAATCGAGAAGAAGCGAGAGAATTATATGCCAAGTATATCACAGAAGGACGCACATCGAGCCTGTTAGAACAAGAACGAGACAATATATTTACGCAATCTCTCGCCAATATTAAACCAGGGGAAGAAATCCAAGTTACCATTTCCTACACAGAGCCGCTCAAATTTAGTCAGGGAAATTATGAATTTGTGTTTCCGATGGTAGTCTGTCCCCGCTATATTCCCGGAAATATCCTGGGGGAGAATGGCGATACGGATGTGGTGCCAGATGCCTCACGCATCACCCCACCATTACAGCACCGGGGTGCTGGCAGTCACAATATCAATGTCTATGTAGAAATTAATGCTGGGTTGCCTCTGGGTCGAGTTTGGTCTCCTTCCCACGAAATTATTGCTTGGCAAGAGGGGAAGCTGGTTAAGATTAAATTAGACCCCAGCGATGTGGTTCCCAATAAAGATTTGATTGTGCGATATCGCTTATCTGGGGAAAAAACCCAAGCTACTGTCCTCACCCAGCGGGACGAAAGAGGGGGGCATTTTGCCGTTTATCTGATTCCGGCGTTAACTTACCCCACTGAGGCAATAGTTGCTAAAGATGTGGTATTTTTGATTGATACTTCCGGCTCTCAGTATGGGGCTCCTCTGGAGCAGGCGCAGGCGCTGATGCGGCGGTTGATTCAGGGTCTGCATCCTCAAGATACTTTTGCGATTATCGATTTTGCCAATACGGCGAAAAAACTGGCACCAGCCCCCCTGGCCAATACACCAGAAAATCGCCGTTTGGCTGTGGATTATATCGATAATTTGACGGCGAGTGGGGGGACGGAGTTGATTAAGGGGATGCAGGCGGTGCTGAATTTCCCCGAGGCGAAACGGGGACGTTTGCGCAGTATTGTGTTGCTGACGGATGGTTATATTGGTAATGATAAGGAGGCGATCGCCCGCGTCCAACAATCCCTCCCCGAAGGCAACCGCCTCTACTGTTTCGGCGTGGGCACCGCGGTCAACCGCTTTCTTTTGAACCGCCTTGCTGAAGTAGGCAGAGGTTTAGCGCGAGTCATCCGTCCCGACGAACCCATCAACGAGATTGTAGAGCAATTCTGCCAGCAAATAAATAACCCGGTACTTACAAACATCCAAGTTCATTGGCAAGGTAATGGCGAACCGCCGGAAATTTACCCCAGTCTAGCTCCCGACTTATTTGCCCAGGAGCCTTTGGTATTATGCGGTCGCAAAGCCGACGCTGAACCGGGCATCCTCCATATCTCCGGTATTACCGCCGGAGGATATCTATATGAACAGAAATTGGCAATTAATTTTAAATCCTCAGAAGCGGGAGCCCTAGAGAGTATTGCCCAACTTTGGGCGAGACAGCGCATCAAACACCTAACCACCCAGATGTTGGCTTGGGAAACCACCAGTGGTATTGAAGCTGTCAGTGCTACTGCTCTGAGCTACCACCTGCTCTCTCCTTACACTGCGTTTATCGCCGTTAGTCCAGAGGTGCGGGTGGACTCACTCGGGCGTCTCGTCACGGTGGAAGTGCCCCAACCGCTACCGGAATTTGTCAGTTATGAGGGTATTTTCGGCTTTGGGGGGATGGGGAGACGCGGTTCGGCTTCGCTCACCGATCGGGGGGATGGGGTGACGGGGAGTCCCCTGGTTCTTCAGTCTCCTCTTTCGCGGTCGATGCGATCGCCCGTGGGGTGGCATACCGGTGGTGGCGCAGGCAAAATACCTGCATCTAGGAGCAAGCATCTTGCCTACGCCGAACCCCCGCACTTTGTTGGGGCAGCCGATCGTCTGGAAATTATCCTCACTGCACAAACCCGGTTGCTTGAAGAAACCGGGTTTCTAGAAATAGCCACAGATTCTCTGACTCGACATCTGCAGCAGGTTTACTTGCCTCGGGAGTTGCACGGTGAAGCTGTATTCTTAATTCAGTTGCAGCCTAACTCCCGGGTGCTGCGGGTGATTTTGGATGATACCGTCTCGACGGTGCGGCAACCAGGGGTCATTTTCCAACTCAAGCAAAGCCTACAGGCATGGGTAGCGCCGATCGGCTTTCAGGGAAAGATGCGGATAGTTTTGCGGATTTTGCCTTAGTTTTGACTTTTCAGGATGGTGGTTGTGATGGCAGATATTTGTGTGATGGACGGGGTTCTTGAGAATCTCCAAATAAATATAGGGCAGGGCAGGGCCTTGCCCTATATTTATTATTGATGGGTTGGGTTGCCACTGGGAACCCAAAAGCTACTGGTTTCCTGGTTTTGCTTGCCCGAAATTGACTCCCCAGATGTGCATCGCATCGATAATTGGTTTGAGGCTGGCGCCCAAGGGGGTGAGGGAATATTCGACTTTGGGGGGGACTTGTAAATATACTTCTCGGTAAATCAAGCCGTCGGCTTCCATTTCTCGGAGTTGTTGGGTGAGCATTTTCTGGGTGACGCCTCTGATGCTGCGTTGCAGTTCTCCAAACCGTTTAACTCCTTGAAACAGTTCTCGCAAAATCAAGACTTTCCAGCGCCCGCCGATGACTTGGAGGGTGGTTTCCACCGGGCAGCTTGTCCGCGCTGGAGGCGCTGGAGTGGCTCTGGTCTGTGCCATAGTATCTTTTTGGTAAGTATATAACTTTTTCGTGCGTACTTTACATAATATCGGAATATCTTCTACAGTGTAATTATTGTGTCTGAGTGGGAAATGAGCTGATATGATGACGATTAGGAAATCTGCGGAACGGGGTGGCGCGGATTACGGTTGGCTGCAGACTTATCACACTTTTTCTTTTTCTAGCTATTATGACCCGCAGTATATGGGGTTTAGAAGTCTGCGGGTGATTAATGAAGATAGGGTGGCGCCAACTAAGGGGTTTGCGACTCATTCCCATCGGGATATGGAGATTGTCTCTTATGTGGTAGAAGGGGCTTTGGAGCATAAGGATAGTATGGGCAATTCTTCGGTAATTGTGCCGGGGGAGGTGCAGCGGATGAGTGCGGGGACGGGGGTTTCTCACAGTGAATATAATCCCTCGGATGCGGCGCCGGTGCATTTGCTGCAAATTTGGATTTTGCCGGAACGGGGGGGAATGCCTCCGAGTTATGAGCAGAAGAAATATGAGGATACGGAAAAGCGGGGCAAATTACGGCTGATTGGTTCTCGGGATGGCCGTGCTGGGTCGGTGACTATTTATCAGGATGTGGATTTGTATGGGAGTTTGTTGGCTCCGGGGGAAAAAATTGAGTATGAAATTAAGCCCACACGTGGGGTTTGGCTACAATTGGTGAAAGGTCAATTAGCCGTGAATGGTCAGACCGTCTCGGCGGGAGATGGGGTGGCTGTAGAGGGGGAAAATCAGTTGTTGATCGCGGCGGAATTGGATGCGGAGTTTTTGTTGTTTGATTTGGCTTGATGGGGCTGCTGATTTTGTGTTTTTGTGGTTGAATTAGCTATTTCAGGCACAAACGATCGCGCATTCGGTAGCCGAAAAAGTCAAGAATGGTGTTGAACCAGTTGGGTTTGGTGGTGGTGGGGATGGTGGTGGTGGTGGTGTTTTGAGATTGTTGGCTGAGGAGGGTTTCTAGATGCCAGATGGCTTGGTCACATTTGCGTAAGTCTTTGGTGAGGTTTTTCTGGGATTGAAAGATTTCTCGGGCGTCGATAAAGGCGCTGAGAGCTTCGGTTTCTTTTCCGGCTTTGGCTAGGGTGCATCCTAGGTTATACAGGGACTGAGCAAGACCAAGCCGATCTCCGATTTCTCGCTTGATGCGTAAGGATTGCTGGTAGTGAAAAATGGCGTCTTCATAGCGCCCCATGCGGCGGAATATTTTGCCTAAGTTGCCTAGGGAAGCGGCTTCGGCTTTTAAATGGTCGATTTCTCTGGCGATCGTCAGGGATTGCTGGTAATGTGCTATTGCTTCTTCGTATTCTCCCAAGGCGCGGAAAACTTTGCCTAAGTTTCCTAGGGAGGCGGCTTCGGTTTCGGGGTAATTGTTTTTCCGGGCGATGGTGAGAGATTGTTGGTAGTGGGATATGGCTTGTTGATATTCTCCTAAGTCGCGAAACACTTTGCCTAAATTGCCTAGGGAATCTGCTTGCATCCGTCGATCGCCGATGAGGGTGGCTAATGTCAGAGATTCTTGATAGTAAGTAATTGCCTCTTGATATTGCCCGATCGCTCGCAGAACGTTCCCCACACAACATAGGGACCGCGCCTCCCGCTGTTGGTCTCGCAGTAGTCTTTCTATGGCGATGGATTGCTGGTAGGCGGATATGGCTTCTCGGTATTGTCCCGACTGGACTAATGCTGCCCCAATATACCCTAAACAAGCGGCTTCACCCACGGTATCGCCGATTTCTCTGTGAATTCTCAGACATCGGCGATAGTTTTTAATTGCCTCCGAGTATTCA
Organism: Oscillatoriaceae cyanobacterium M33_DOE_052; assembly: GCA_015296065.1. GTDB lineage: Bacteria > Cyanobacteriota > Cyanobacteriia > Cyanobacteriales > Laspinemataceae > Koinonema. The sequence goes on from DVDU01000198.1 coordinate 8,505, forward strand.
CCGAGAGAGGAGAATGCTTTACCCATAACTAACAGTGCATTGGCTTCTGTAGCTCGATCGCCGGTTTGGCGTGCGATCGTCCTTGACTGCTGATATTTCTCGATCGCCTGCTCTGGTTGCCCTACTGAGAGTAAAGCATTCCCAAACCTTAGCAGCCCAAACGCTTCTCCCTGATATTTGGTTGTTTTAGATTCAGTTTCTATGGCCAGAGTCATGCTATTTACCCCTTCCCTGTATTTCCCCGAGCTGATATTACAATTTTGCCATTCAGCGCCAGCAATGTGTAAAATCCAGTCCTGGAGGGCAGCGCCTCTTTACCCAGAAACCGGGTTTCTGCGATCACCTTTGGATCATAGCTGAGATTTGGTTAAGAAACCCGGTTTCTCAGGTAATTTGTCCCCTATGGGTGAGGGGTGTTACCCACCATTTAGCCAGAAAACCCCTGCATTATCGGATTTTTGCTCTTTTGGGGATAAAATCGCTGTCATTAGTTTTGATGACCTGGTTTCTGGGTGGGGGAAAGTTTCTCCTGATCTCAAATTCGGTGAATTGACCATACTCAGGCTGGCGGTTACACCACAGAGGGACTCTGAACCGAGAGAACAGGAAGCAGCTTGGGGTGAGGTGATGATGGTTAATTTAGCCGATTTAATCGGATATTGTTGGCGTGGGTTTATAGGGGGTTTGGCTGCTTATTTTAGACAGTAACATATTCCATTTGTGCTGTTTTCCCGCAGAGGAAGAGGAGGGCTGATGTCTAGAGGCAGTATGGGGGGGTTTTCCTGTGACTAGGCCATCTGCTGTCAATCCATCGGCTCGCTATTGCTTTGATAGTGCGATCGCTCCTGCTCCACCTCCCGCGCCATCAGCTCCCGGTAAGAGAGTGGCGCGATTACTTCCCCGTTGGGGCGCCAGTCTCGCAGTCGCATCAGCACATTAATATCGCCCTGACGAATCCAGGCTCTATAGTAGGAATCACTGGGGGAGCGCTGCTGAATCAATTTTAATAATTGCGCTCTTTCTTCTGGGGTCTCAATTTCTTGGGAGATGAGGCTGGGGATTTCTGGGTAATTCAGAGGTTGAAAAGTGCGATGGCGGATGGTATTGTCCACATACCAACGGGCAAATTCCTGGGGAAATCGTAAAATTAACAGCCGACGCGGGAAATAAAAATTAAATCCCCAAGCGGCATCTAATTCGGTTTCCACTTGTTCGGGAGTGGGCAAATTTCCAGTGCGACGCATCTGTTTTAACTGTGCGGGGATATGGGGGTCGCCCCAAGGGAGGAAATGCAGGCGGGATGAGGCAATCCGGTCTAAGCGGTAGTTGTGCCATCCGAAATTGCCATCTGGGTCGATGCCGTAGGCGCTGAGATATTTGGCGCGGCGAAAGTAATGCAGGCAGACGGGATACGTAATTACTTGGATTTTGTGGCCGAATTTGACCCAATACTCGAACTGAATCGGCGCAACTTCGCTATGGCGCCACAGTTGCTCTAACTGTTCTTGGTAAGTATCGACCCGATCGCGCATTTCGGCAGACAAAATATAGTCAAAATGGAGAAAAATTCGCTGGCTCGGTTCTGCGTCTGCAGGTGGCCTTCCGGAACCGCTATTCACGAGTTGTTCCCATAGGGAATTTGCCACTACTGCCAGATTCGGCTGGACGAAGGAAACTGATTCGATCGCCTGCAATAGCTCCCAAAGTTCCGCCGAGTCCAGAGCGGGAGCAGCGGCGGCGCTATTTGTGGGGGGTAATGGTCGCTGTTTGGCAGGGGGACAGGTATAGCAACCGGGACGAATTCGCTGCAGCCATCCCATCTGCGCCAGTTGTTTCAGGTCGTCGCGAATCGAGCGATGTACTGTGGCAAAAGGTGGCAGTTGTAGAATGCGGTTTAATTCTTTGGTTTCTATCCCGGTTAATTGGACTACTTCTCGAGTCCAGTCCGCTTGAAATTGTTGGCTTTGGTCGCTAAACAGCCAATCTGCCATCGGTTGGTGACAGATGCAAGCTCGATCGGCGCAATGGGCTACGAGTTTTTTCGCAGTCAGATTGTCGCTTTTGCCGTGGCTAGGAGCAAAGAGGCGATCGCGCACCATTGCATAGGTGAATTCTAAGGGCAATTCTGTCTCCCAATTCGGGAGCGGACCGTACAGCTTGGTTAACAAAACCCACAGCCGCACCGATCGCTGTAACCGATTCCCCAACTGCCCTGCTGCCAGCCATTGCAAGATTTGCGGACTGGGCAGATAGTTAAATTTCGTCATTTTTGGAAACTCCCTCTTCCACCCAACTTTATAATAGCAGTAAATTTCGCCGCGCCGATCGCGTGGCGGGTTTTGACTCCCACGGACAGCATCCCGCCTCAAGCAATGGGTCAGACCCTACAGCTTGCGGCGGTTGCTGACGCCCAATCGAGAGGATATTGCCCAGTTAGCCATCAAGAACCAATGGCAATCAAAAATCCCGGTATCCACTTACAACTAAGCCAGCATCAATCCATCGAAGGATTAAAATATCAGTGCTTAACCATAGAATTGACTCACAAAGATCGGATGATTAATCCCGAGGATTTGGAGCATCTAGAACTACCCCCTGGTATTGACGCTACCGGCGGTGTAGTCATTTCCGGTCGCGGGCCAATCTGGCTTTATACCTATCTCGCTCGCGAACTGCATCCCACGGCTTGGATTGCTTGCAATGACCCACGTTTGGGGGGCGCTGTGGTGGTGGGGGCTTATTCCGATCTGGTGAAAATCGGCCAAATTATTCAATTAGAAATTCCTCCGACTCATAGCCTATGTCCAGCACTGATGGTGGTGGGGCCGCCGGATAGCGGCAAAAGTGTCTTTTCCCATGCTCTGTTTCAATCATTGCTTGGAGAAAACCCTGATATTTATTTGCAGCGGGCTAATTGGGATGGCGAGGGAAATTATGTTTTGGCACTGGAATCCCAGGCGGAGCGGGAAGGCTACAAAAGGGCGAATAAAGGCGGTCTGACGCCAGAATTTTTCCCCTACCACGGGCAAGCTATCTTGCAACTGCGGCGCCAGAAGAAATTGGTAATTGTGGATGTAGGGGGAATGGTGCAGCCGGAGAAACTGCCGGTATTGGAAGCATGCAGTCATTATTTAATTATTAGTTCTCAACCAGATGCGGTAGAATCTTGGCATGAGTTTTGTCGCGATCGGGGCAATTTAACCCCAGTGGCTGTGATTTTCAGCGTCCTAGAGGATGTGGAAACTGTGCAGCGGCTGGAGCCCTATTTAGAAATCACCTGCGGACCTTGGGTGATGGGTCAAACTAAAGCCGTGCCCGAGGTGCTGTTGCAACGAGTTCGCTCTCTCTTGGAAATGCCCAATTCTCACTCCTAACTTGATAGCTAACAATTTATGGATAAAACAGAGAAAGATTACCCAAATGCCCTCAATGCGGGGTTAGTTTGGTGTTTGGCTTGGGGGAACGATCGTCAACCCCAGTACAGCCGAGATATCTTGCTGCAAACGCGCTCAGCCGTGCTGAATAAAACCGCCCCACCCCCAGAAACGCGCCATTTAGTGGCACAAGTGGAAGCGCTGGAAAAGCTGGAATTTCCTAGGGCTGGTTTGGCAACCCTGAAAGATAGCCCAATCTGGCAGCAGCAAACCCGAATTGGTTTAGTTTATGGCGGCGCCACCAAAATCAAAAGTTATGTATGGGAAGCAGCGAATCTGCAAGATATTCGCGGTGCATCCGCCATATTAGATAGAATTAATCTGGTGGATTTACCGGGATTTTTCGGTAAAAATACGCCGAAAGAAGTGGCGCAATGGCTAGAAGCTAATTTCCCCGAATTGGCAGCAGCCCTGATTCCAGAGTTAATCGTTTATTCCACTGGCGGCAATATTTTGGCTTTTTGTCCCGCTGCTTTTGTTGACAATCTAGCCGATGCCATAGAAAAACGCTACACCACCGAAACTCTGACGGCGAATAGCTGTGCTGTGGGGGAAACTTTCCGGTTGTTGGAAATGCGGTTGGGGCGGCTACAAGAGCCGATGGAAAATACACCCTGGCTGGATTGGTATCGCCAAAATTACCAGGATGACCTGGTTAAAGCCTATTTTGGCAGTCCCAAAACCGAGGCGGAAATTGTGGCTGCATTCCAAGACCGCAAGAGCTTTAATGAATTAGCGCTGATATTAGCGGCACGTTTTCAGCAGCGGCGCAATGGTAACAATATCCCCGGAGTTTCTCGCTCTAGTCGCCGCTATCCGCCGATGTTTGAAACTCATCCTTATTTCAGGAGAGATGAGGGCGATCGACGTTTAGTAGTCACCCAGGCGGACGAGTTGCCGGGAGAGCCTTGGTTTTCTGAGGCTGTAGCCCGAAAACGCCTCGCCGGACAAAAAGTGAAACGAGAACGATTTCGAGTCCAGGAATGGTATCAAAAATCAAAGCTCCTCTGGCCAGATGACCGAAATCCCAATCTTTTGCGCCCCTGGCATTCCGGCAAAATGGAAAGCTGGGTACTGAAGTTTCAACGTTTTTTGGGAGGTAAGGATTCTCAACATCCTTATTATCGCGGGCTGAGTCCCCAAAAGGTTACAGAGGCTCGCCGGATGGAAGAAATCGGCAATAGCACTAATGATTTTGTGGCTTTTATCTATGCTGATGGCAACAATATGGGGGGCTATATCCAGAAAATCAAAACTGCCCAGGAGTATCGGGAGTTTAGCAAACATATCTCCGATGCTACGGAACAATCTGTTTATCGAGCTTTGGCGAAGCATCTGGCGGTACATAAGCTGGAAAAGTTAAAGGAACCAGACTCGGAAAGTCGCGATGGCAAATGGATTCATCCGTTTGAGATTGTCACTATTGGCGGCGATGACGTGGTGCTGATTGTCCCGGCAAATCAAGCCTTGGCGATTGCCCATACGATTTGTGTGGAATTTGAGGAATTTTTGTGTAATATCAAAGATGCTGATAATCAGTACCCCTATCGTCTCGATGATGATGATGCGATCGCCAAATCAGTGCAATGCCATCGCTATGCGGGGTCAGAACCAGCCCCACCGGCGCGGTGTAAACTGAGTATGTCGGCGGGAGTGGTGATTTCTGAATATAAGACTCCGATTTATTACACCCAGAAGCTGGCAGAACAGTTGATGAAGTCGGCCAAGAAGATGGCAAAAACCCTCAAAAATGACGAGAGGTATCAATATCATGGTGGCACGGTGGACTTTTTAGCCCTAAAATCGGTAACGATGATTTCTTCTAACATCGAATCCTTTAGAAAAGAGGGGTTAACTCATAAGTCGGCTCAAGGTCAGACCATGAAACTGTATAGCGCACCTTATACCCTACCTGAATTGGCGGGATTGCTGGAAACTGCTAAGGCGCTGAAGGAGTCGAAGTTGCCGAAATCTCAAATCTACCAAATTCGCAGCTTCCTAGAACGGGGCAAAAAAACTGCTATCCTCAACTACCTATATTTTCGCGTGCGCTTGGAATCGCCATATCAAGAGCTGCTGAAGGAAAAGTTTGAGGAGGCATGGTGTAAAGCTAAAACTAACAGCGGCAACATCGCCCCCTGGATGTATAATCAGGAAGAGCAGATTTATGAGACTATCTGGCGGGATTTGGTAGATTTATATCCTTTTACCGAGGAATCAGAGGAATTGAATAAACCCGCGATCGCTGTGGAGGTAAAATGACGATTGACTTATCCCAACTATTATCTAGGTCGGCAGAATCGGTGCAGATTACTGCTACAATTAATACTGCCTTATGTGTGGGGGCGGGTGGTTCTACGGGGTCGCTGGCGGATAAGCCGATCGTCCGCACGGCGGATAAAAAATTGCTGATTCCTGCGTCGCAAATTAAAGGCCGTTTGCGCCACGAATGTGAAAAACTAGCGCGGGGTTTGGGATGGCCCGTTTGTGAATCTCCCAAAGCAGACACAATGTGTCCGCAACTGGCGGGGTTTACAGAGAGCCAAAAAAACGATTTTTACCGGGAGGACTATCGTTTGCCAGAATATCCAGATGAGCGGCAATACCACTGCTTGATTTGTCAGATATTTGGCAATCCGACTTTGCCCTCGCGAGTTCTCTTTAGCGACCTAATTTGTAACCAAGACCCAGATACTCTGGCGGAAGTATTGCGCCCAGGAGTCACGATTAATCGCAGCCGCCAAACTGCGGAAGACCAAAAACTCTATTTTCTGGAAACTTCCCCTGCTAATCTCCAATTGAAGTTTACTGGCGAGATTTATTTTCAACCCGGTTGTCCCGAATCTGCTAAACCGCTGATTTTAGCTGGCTTGCACCATATCAATGCTTTGGGAGGCAGTAAATCTGCTGGTTTGGGTTGGCTATGTTGGAAGACTCCTGATTTATTGCGGGATAATTATGCGGTTTGGTCGGCTTTGTTACCTGGAGGTGCATGATGAAACAAATTAAGTTACAGATTAAAGCCTTGTCACCGCTGGCTATAGGACAGAAAAAAGCTGGGGTGGTGAGTGAAGCGGGGGATTATATTCCTGGGGCGGTAATTCGCGGCACGATCGCTGGCGAAATCCTACAACAAGCGCAACAGCCGCTCCGTACTGATTTCAGCCAAGCAGAGAATCATTTTCAATCGCTATTTCTTGGCGAAAATGCCGCAATTTTTCACAATGCTTATCCGGCAGATGCCAATGAGGCTGCACCTGTTTGGGTGATGCCCGCCACGGCTCTGAGTTCCAAAACTAAACCGGGCTTTAAGTCAGGAGAAAATTATGGTGTCTTCGATAGCCTGATTGACCGCTTTTGTGCGGAAAGGTGCGGCCATCCTTATGACCCTAGCTGTCCCACAGATGGGGGCAGAGTCGAACCATATGGCGGTTTCTATAGTACAATTAATGGGGCATATCACAAGCGATCGGTTTCTAAGCGGCTGTTAACGCGGGTGGGAATCAACCGGCGACGCGCCACCGCCGAGGAACAGATTTTATATAGTATCGAGGTACTCAATGAAGTCCAAGGAGAAAAAAAAGAATCGGTGGTTTACCGGAGTGCTATCTTAGTAGAAGATAACGATTTAGCCGAGTTGCTGGCTCAGTTTATCAATGCTCGCAATTTCCGGCTCGGCGGTGGCGCGTCCCGTGGGTTGGGAAAAGTGGAGATATCCGCTGATGTTGAGGGGGTTAATCTCGATACCGTTACTCGCGTTGACAAGTTTAATCAAGAATTGAGCAAGCGATGGCGAACTTGGGAAAACATCTTTGGCGCCCCCCAGACGGACGGAGGCAAAAATCGCACCTATTTTAGCCTAGACTTACAATCCGATGCGATTTTAACCAACAAATGGCGCCGCACGATGGTAATTTCCCCAGAGATGCTCTGCCAGTTTGCCGATGTGTCCGACCCCTCATTAAACCTAGAAGTTGCCTATAGCAGTTATGACTATCGCTCTGGCTGGAATGCGGCTTGGGGTTTGATGAAGGATATGGAGTTAATCACCAACAAAGGGGCGGTTTATTTATTCAGCACCGAGCTACCAGATGCTTGGAAAAATGCCTGGAATGTTGTAGAATTAAAAGGAGTGGGGGAGAGAACCGCCGAAGGTTTTGGCCAAGTTCGCATCTGCCACGAGTTTCATCTAGTCTTTCGGGAGGAACCGGCATGAGCTTAGATTCTGCAACAGAGCTAAAAATCCAACAAAAAATTCGCCAAGCCGAAGATGATTTGGTAATATGGATTCAAGCAGCATTAGATAGCGACAAATCTTACGGCGATCTAAAAGAAGCACAATTTCGCAATCTAGTCCGCGTGGCCAGTAGCACCGAAAGTACCGAAGTGATTAAAAATTTTCTGCTATATCAAGCATCCAAAAAAGAAGACGGAAGAGATTACAAATGGGGCTGGGGCGAAAATTCTTTAGCCCAAAACATCATCAAGGATATCAATACGGTCATCCACAACCGGGCGCAAGATATAGCCAAAGAAACTAGCCCCAACCACAGCAACCAAATTTGGCTAGAGCTGATTCGTCGCTATCTGGGGTATGGCTCCCGATATCTGAAATATATCAATTCGATAAAAAATGAGCGGGATGACAAAGGACAAGGAACAAAGAGAATAACCGAAAAACCGAAAAAATAAATGGTAATATGTGGAAGAAATGAAATGTAAGTTAGGCTTGCCTTAATGGCAATCTGTAACAAATTGGCCGAATTATCGAAAATTGAGTAAAAAAATGAAGACGATTATTACCACAACTGGCACGTCATTGATTGGGAATGTCGCTCGCCATCTCAAGAAAGAACAAAAATCAGTAACAGACGACGAACTCAGACATATATTCGAGCAATTGCAGCCAGCCGAGGCTTCTGCCGAGACCAATTCTTTGCTCAAAATTGGAACGCCAGAGGATGAAGTGGTACTGCTATACACGAATACTGAATTAGGAGAGCGCTGTGCTAAGCAAGTGGAGTTTTACCTGAAAGGCCAAGGGTGGCAAAACACGCGATCGCGCAAATTGTCCTTAGAACAAGATGAAGCTCAATTTGAAAGAAAAGGGCTGCGGGAGTTAGTGGATGTTTTGGTAGATGAGATTGAAAAAGCTGAGCGCCAAAAACGGGAAGTAATCATCAATGCTACTGGTGGCTTTAAGGCAGAAATTGCCTATACCACAATGGTAGGGATGATTTTCCAAGTGCCGGTTAAGTATATCTACCAGTTTTTTAATCAGCCAATTACGTTTCCCATCTTGCCAGTGACCTGGAATATTGACTTGTTACTGGAGTACGAGAATTTTTTTGAATGGATTGATGAAACATATCGTTCTTATGCAGAGGTGGAGCAGCGCCTCAAGGGGATACCGGATAGCGATCGGGTTCGCGCCCTGATCCTACCACCGGATGATGAAGGATATGTTTATCTCTCGCCAGCGGGGAATATTCTCTGGAAGCGGGTGCAAAAACAAAAGGAAGCGGCAGATTTGGAACTAGACCCCCCAGCATCTGAAGTGCCCCCGCAGGATAAAATCAGCAGTTCTATCCAAAAAGTAAAGCACCATTATCCCGATGGCACCTTACAATTTGCCCTTAAGTTAGCGGAACTAGAGCCAGTAGAGGAAATCATTGGCGGACATTTTGAAGATACTACCTTGCGCCGGATTAAAGGAGCGGGGGAAGACGGCTCGATTCGCCTGTTATGGGCTGATAATGAAAAAGCCACTAATCTGACTGTTCGTACCACGGCACGGGGGCAAGCTCAAACCCTGCGCGTCTGCGAGCGCCTAATTCGTCCTCTCCTTGATTCTATGTGATGCTACCCCTATGGCAGGCGGGACGCCTGCCTAAATGCTCCCCCGCAAAACCTGATGTTAAAAACAAACAATGTTTGACACATTCAAAAACAGACTAAAAATTGAAGGCACACTCTGGACTGTCACCGCTCTGCGCATTGGTGCAGGTCGATCGACAGAACCGATCGGCTCGGATTTGCCCGTGATCAAAGATGCCTTGGGGCGCCCTTTCATTCCCGGTTCCAGCCTCAAAGGCGCGCTCCGATCGCGTCTAGAAAGTTTCCTGCGCGGTATCGACCCCAAGCTAGCAGGAAATCCAGCCAATCAGGATGAATGGTCGATTACCGCCAAGCAGATGAGGACACTCAAGGAGCGGCATAAACAAGATAAAGAGCTGACAGTTGAGATTGAAAAAGAAACCGATTTTGTCTCGCGGTTATTCGGTTCGCCTTGGGTCGCCAGCAAACTTCAAATCCGAGACCTGACTGTTACAGAGGATAATTGGTTTGGTCAGTATCAAGAACGAGATGGGGTGGCGATCGAGCGGGATACAGAAACCGCCGCCGAAGGTAAACTCTACGATTTTCAAGTGGTGCCTCCCGGTACACCTTTTGAGTTTCGCGCCATTGTGGAGAATGCCAAACCAGAAGAGTTAGGTTTATTGGTAATTGGGTTGTACCAGTTGGAAACCGAACAAATTCCCCTCGGGGGCGGGCGATCGCGTGGTCTCGGCGTGGTCAAATTAGAAATCAGCCAGATGCGCTGGTTTGACAGCCTAGACAAACCAGAGCTAATCTTAGAATATATCTCCAAATTGACCTTGCCCAAAGGCGATGCTACTGCCTATGAAGATGGCACCCCCTATCGAGACCAATGGGTAAAGGCTTGCATCGCATATTTGAGCAATCAGAACCAGCAACGTCAGGGAGAATCTGTGTAATCACTATTATGCACAAACGATTTGTAAACCACTGCACGATTAATTTAACTCTGTCTCCCACCGGGCCAATTTTGATTAAATCTGGCAAAGAAGGGGCAGACCCCACAAAACCCGATATGGAATTTGTGGAAACGTACCATCAAGGGGGACGATCGCTCTATTTGCCCGGTAGCTCTCTTAAAGGAGCGATTCGCGCTCATGCAGAGCGAATTGTCCGCACCGTCGGCCAAGATAAACCCCCGGAAAATCCCGATAATGCCGATAAAATTTGGGCAAACGACCCCCTAAAAGACCCATATTTATATTTGCAGGATGGGAATAAAAAACTGCCCGCGCCACAAATCTACAAACGCTCTTCTTTCACCGATAAAATGTTTGGCAATACCTCTATTGCCAGCCGCATCAGGATAGAAGATGCCTATCCCGCCAACCCGAAACAGCTTCGCATAGAAGAGCGCAACGGCGTCGCCATCGATCGGGTATTTGGTTCTGTAGCCGTGGGGCCATTTAACTACCAAGTTTGTACCGCTGGTGACTTCCAAACCAAAATCCATCTGAAAAACTTTTGTTTAGGTCAATTAGGGCTAATTGCTTTGGTTTTGCGGGACTTAAACGAAGGCTGGTTTGGTCTCGGTTTTGCCAAATCTCGCGGAATGGGATTAGTAGAAGTCAAGCTAAATTCGGCTGTTGTCACCTATCCGGGCTGCCTTCTCCAAGATGACAAAATCTGCCAATTAGGCACTAGCAAAACTTGGCCACATACCAGCTTGCTGGGTGCTGGCGAATTTCTCGGCGAAGCCGAACAAAAATCCTACGGTTTCCCCGCTAACGATAAGGATGAAAAAACCCCCGTTGGCGCCAAAATGATGGACTTGGGTTTTGGGGTGGAGCTGACTTGGAACGGAGACACAGCAGTTTCAGATTTATTTCGGCGCGCCGTCAAAGCCTGGAATCATATGCTAAGTGTGGGGGCAGCAAGATGAGCAATTTTATTGCGGGCTTTGTGGGATGCCAACAGGTAGCGTCAGCAGACGAACTAAAAGAACTGCTGTTAAAATTAGCCCCAGCTACTGCATCAGATTCCTGCTATTATTTTATGAGGTGGCCACACCAAGTTAGTGGTATTATCTCAGAATTAGAAGAGTTTCCCAGCCCGGAAGGACAGATGTTTACCTCTAAACTAGAGCTGCGCTGGAAAGCATCTAGAGCGGGCTATGACCTTTTGTATCTGGGCATCGCACACCCACCGCGAAATTTGGGTTTTCAAGCTCTTGATGGTCAGTGGGGGACGGTCGATCGCCCCGCCTACCCATTTCCATCCACAGAAACCCGCTTTCCCCAAGGATTTGAGCATCAAGCTAATCCTAACATTGCTCAAAAACTGGCGCAACGGTATTTTATTGATACCCAAACTGCCACCGTTCATTTTATCGCCCTGACTGTTCAAAATGCCTGAAAAACCTAAACCCAAACCTCAGAAGAAATCCACCCCTCAGCCACCGGACACCCCTTTACCGGTGCAACTAGAGGAATTTGCCAAACCCTATGCTTTGGTTTCGCTACCCCGACAAGCTCCGCGAAGAGGGAGCCCCGCCGGACAGGAGCGATTTCGGCGCGATCGTCTCACCGGTAAACTCCACTTACGCTTGACAGTGAAAACCACCGCTTTTGTGGCTTCTGGTGTGGTGGCAATGGGTAGCGACTTATCCAGCAACAAGACAAAAAACCCGCCTTTAATTAAAACTGCCGTAGAGCGAGATAACCGCTTGATTATCCCCGGTAGTTCTCTTAAAGGCGTGGTACGATCGGCCTATGAAGCGATTACCCAAAGTTGCTTATGCAAAACTAAAGCTGATAAAACTAAAATTCCCGATGGCTATCGAGAATGCAATCAAAAAGACAATCGAGAATACAATAAAAAAGACAACTTTTGCCCCGCTTGTCAAGTATTTGGCGCTCTCAACTGGCAGGGATTAATTCAGTTTCCCGACGCTGAGGCGGTAGAGGCAGATTTTACTGTGGGCTTTATGCCTTCTTTAAAATCGCCTAGTAGGGACTTTCCCGGCTATTATATTAATGGCAAAGTTGCCGGACGTAAGTTTTATTACCATGCGATTCGCGCTGTGGATAAAGGACAGCAACAAGGCATCGCTGTGCAACAAGCGGGGGGCGAGTTTGTTTTCACCACTAGGTTGCGGTATATGAATCTAACTAAGGCAGAGTTGGGAACCCTGCTGATTATTTTGGGACAAGATAAATCTTATCCTAATATCGCCCTGAAAGTCGGCGGCGGTAAACCCGTAGGCATGGGAACGATGACCGTTGAAGTCACGGAAATAGAACAGTTTGGTAGTGGCAGAGAGCGTTACTCCTCCTACCAGACCGAACCCCAATCCCTCACGGGGGAAAAAATGCGGCAATTTATGGAGCAATCCATCAAAGATGCTCATAACCAATTAGTGCAATCCCGACAATTACAGGAATTAAGCCAAGTCCTGCAATGGCCCACGGACAGAGAGCCGCCGGAAGGAATGTATTAATGCCTACTCCTCAATTTTATATTGACAATCCAAACTCCTATGATTTCAGAAAACCACTGGCCAGCGGTTTACGCGATCGCCGAACAGCTCTCTAATCAGAAAACTGATGTAAGTGAACTGAAAAAGGCCATTTCCTACTTGCGCGCTTATGGGAATGGAGAAAATGGCGGCGCCAAATTTTTCCAATATCTCAAAACCTTGACGCACAATGGCAAAAGCATCGGACATAGCCAAACAACGGTAGAATATTACCGCAGTCTAGAGGCAGCTTGTAAGGAACACTTGCAACCCTATCAAGATGATGTGCCAGCGATGCTGCAAATTCTTGGCTGGGCAGCTCGCATAATGGGCTATTACAAATCCGGTGGCTCTACAGATTTCGTCCAGCAACCAGAGGTTTCTAGCCGTACAATGGAAATTGCTGCCGTATTATCCGGTAAAGATTTGCAAATTGGCGGGATTTTAGACGCCACGATTACTAATATCAAAGGGAATATGGTAACATATACCATGTTGGACTCTATCCCCATCCCACAGAAAGAGTCGAAAAAAGCCAACTCTCTCTCCGTGGGGCAGCAAGTTAAAGTCAAAATTTTGACTATGAAAAATGGGAGGCCCATTAAAGTAGAATTGATAGAGTAAGGGATTTTGGCAAGGCAGGGGGCAGGCTTACCACAGTTTTTGCCTCTGCCAGCAAGCAAATCGATTAACTTTCACGTCAATTAGGAGAATTTTATGCAGCTTATAACTTTTCTCGGAACTGGGAAATATCAGCCAACTGGCTATAAATGGGGTGATGAGATAGTAGAAACCCCTTATGTCGCTGAGGCTATTTGCCAGGTTTTTCAACCTGATTCGGTGGCAGTGTTTGTGACGCAGGAAGCCAAGGCAATGCACTGGGAGCAGTTAAGTTCTCGCCTGAATAGTCGTTTTTCTGCTCAAGAGATACCCATTCCTTCGGGACAATCAGAAACAGAGATTTGGCAAATTTTCGATGCGGTAGTTGATGCTGTGGAACCGGGCTCTCAGGTAATGTTTGATATTACCCATGCTTTTCGCTCCATTCCCATGCTGGTGTTACTGGCGGCTGCTTTTCTCCAGAAAGCTCGCCATGTGGAAATTAAAGGCGTATATTATGGCGCTTTTGATTTCAATAACCCCCAAGCGCCGATCGTTGACCTCACCCCAGCGATTAAACTACTCGATTGGCTGACGGCTACGGATAAATTTATCGATACGGGGTCGTCAGCAGAGTTGGGCAAGCTGCTTTCTACAATTCAGCAAGATTTCTATACTCAGAAGAAACAAGCCGAGTTAAAACCCACCAAATTAAAGAGTTTCGGCATCACGATTGAAAATATTTCCCGCACTCTGGACTATGTGCGTCCAATGGGGTTGCTGGATGAAGCTGCTAAGCTGGAGAATATCCCCGCCGAACAGCTAAAAACTGAGGTAGGCGCTTTTGCCAAACCGTTTGAGTTGCTCTTGGGGCAAATTCAGCAGGATTACGGCCAATTCGCTCTGGCTAATTCCCGCAAAGCTGACCCAAAAACGGTTTTAAAGCAACAGTTTTTGTTATTGCGCTGGTATGTGGACAAAGGATTTGGCGATCGCGCCACTGTACTAGCGCGGGAATGGATAGTTTCGGTGTTATGTCTTGCCCAAAATGCTAACTATCTCAATCGAGATAAACGCAAATTAATCGAAAATCAATTAAATTTAATCGTGGAATGGCAAAAACAAAAAGGAGATGATGCTGATATCGTCGATTACACGCCCCCCACAATTACTACAGCCGTTACCGATGTGGAGCAACTAGCCAAGTTTTGGTCTAAACTCAGGGATTTACGGAACGATTTAGCTCATGCGGAAATGCGGGAAGAATCTTTATCGGCGGTAAAGTTAGAAACCTACGTTAATAATGAACTGATTCAGGGAATTACTGCTCTATTTCCTGAGATAATAGGCTAAAATTTTGTCCCTTGTCCCTTGTCCCTTGTCCCTTGTCCCTTGTGACTTGCCAAAGGACAAAGGACAAAGGACAAATGACCAAGGACAGCTATTTTTGGCATTCCTCCCAACGCGATCGCACCACGTCCCAAGCCTGAATGGTTTCTTCTACCACCGTATTAGGAATCTTACATTCAGCATCTTGACAACCGAAGGTTAAAATTTCCCCCGTCATCCAAGATTCGCTAACCGGAAAATATCCTCGCTTTGCTGTCTCTAACGCCTCTTCTGGGGTCAGGCCCCAACCGAGACGCTGGTAAAATGTTGGCCAAACCGGTTCGGCTTCTTGTTCTGGCTCTGCTGTTGATGCGAGGGAGGCGGCAATTTCCTCCCAAATTTGTCGCTGCACACCGAAACCATAGCGTCCATCACTGTAATTATTCCACAGGCGATCGACATTATCGATCGTCCCACAAGCGATCGGCTCCATATCGCGAGTATTTTTCCCTTCCGGGTTAAAAATTTTCCAAGTTAAATCGCTCGCCGCTTGCCACTGCTGTTGCCCCAAAAGCTGTTCTAGTTTACCCAGTTCCGCCGGAGTGACTTCCGACACACCACCAGGGCAAATTCCTGTCATCATCAGAGTAATTACCATTTGCCATACTTTCATAACCGCTACCTCCCAAATTGCTTAACTGCACCATCCTAAATATAACTAGCGAGCCAGGTAATTGCCCGGAGATAGAATTTTCAGCTATGTTGCCGATTTAGTCAATTGCTGGCGGCAAAATCATAGTTCACTCACTGAAAAGTTAGCGTAGCTTAAAAAAGCTATAATTTTTATTATATTTTGTTTTTTTTGATTAATACAACAGAAATTCATGGGATAATAAAAAAAGCTGATACCGGAGATAGGTAAGTATGAGCGAAAGTAAGTCAGGAAATATCGACCACGATCGGCTATTTAAAG
The DNA here is from genome assembly GCA_015296065.1 of Oscillatoriaceae cyanobacterium M33_DOE_052. Classification (GTDB taxonomy): domain Bacteria; phylum Cyanobacteriota; class Cyanobacteriia; order Cyanobacteriales; family Laspinemataceae; genus Koinonema. The sequence goes on from DVDU01000198.1 coordinate 24,178, forward strand.
AACTGCTGTCAACCTTCTTTTGGGAATTCCTAGAATTGTTCTTACCAGAGACAGCCGCTTACGTCGATCGAGAATCAATTACGTTCTTACCCCAGGAAGTGTTTATCGATGTCACATCTGGGGAAAAGCGGGAAGTAGATTTACTAGCCCGCGCCAAGTTTCTGGGAAAAGATAGCTGTTTTCTCATCCACACGGAAGCCCAATCATTTAGCCAAGCGGGATTTGCACGGCGGATTTTTCATTACTTCGCTCGTCTCGATGAGAAATACGCCTTGCCAGTATATCCGATAGCGGTGTTTTCCTTTGACGCCCCCCAGCGTCCCGAACCGGAACAATACCTGGTAGAATTTCCCGACAAGAAAGTGTTAGACTTTAACTACACCGCAATTCAGCTAAATCGCCTCAACTGGCGAGACTTTTTGCGGCAACCCAACCCGGTAGCGGCGGCGTTGATGGCGAAAATGAACATCGAAAGCGCAGACCGACCCAAAGTCAAAGCCGAATGCCTACGGTTGCTGGCGACACTGCGACTAGATCCGGCAAGAGTGCAGTTGATTTCCGGGTTTGTGGATACATATCTGCGCTTGAATGAAGCCGAAAACACCGCCTTTGAGGCAGAACTATCACAAATGGGATTGGTAGAGGAGGAGCAGGTTATGGAAATCATCACCAGTTGGATGGAAGTGGGAATGCAACGGGGATTAGAAACCGGATTGCAACAGGGATTGCAACGGGAAACCAGCTTAATTTTACGCCAGATTCAGCGCCGGTTGGGGGGATTGAATCCAGAGTTAACCTCCCGCATTCGCCAATTACCCATTGAGGTGTTGGAGGCTTTAGGTGAAGCCCTGTTGGATTTTCAGACTGAAGCGGATTTAGTTAACTGGTTGCAGCAAAATCAGGGATAAATCACCTGTAGTTTGATTGACTATTCGGCGCGAATATATCCATCTGGTCGCGCCGAATCTGCAATTAAACAGAACCCTAATCAGTTCCGCATCAACGTAGGGGCAATCCCCCTGTGGTTGCCCCATAACGCTCTCGCAACTTACCCGCCGCTTCCCGATGTTTTACCACCATTTCTGGGGGAAAAATCACTTTCACATTATCCATATAACGGCACAACCACCGGAAAAATTCATTGTGAGAACGGGGGGGTAAAGGCACCGTATAATCTACATATTCTAAATTACCCTTGGCGTCTTTGGCACCGCGCCGAATTTTTTGTTTAGGATGGCGTCGCTCCCCCTCTAATATAAATGCTGTCATTGGCGGATAAAACCGGACTTTCACCTGAATATACTCCAGATTTCCCGCCAGTTCCTGCTGCTGTTCTTCCAGTTGCCCCAAATATAAACCCCAGCCGGTTTCTAGGAGTTTGTGCGCTTTCGCCAAACTCTGCCTCTGCGCTTCCACCCCCCGCCCTTCTGGGTTGAGAATATGGCAATATTCTTTAAACCTATCTAACCGCCCTATTTCTAGTTGACCATTTTGGCGGTATTCATAAATTAAATACCAGGCAATATCGTGATAAATTAGCTGTAGCGGCCAGACTTCTATCATTCCCAATTGCTGGGTAGGGAAAGGATTGCTGCTGCGGTAGATTTCCAGCGCCTGCCCTGCTAAAATTGCTGTTTCTATTGTATCTAATTGGTGAAATAGGTTATGGCGGGTTTCTCCTTGACGCATCATTTCTTCTGGGTCGGTATGAACAATGGCGCGGTTGAAATGTTGGTAAACCGGGTAGAAAAATTCCCCTTTCATGTCTAAGTCTAATCCCCGGAGGCGCTTAGCCAGAGTTTCATGCACCCGTCTGGCTTGGGGGTTGCCTTGATATTTCGCCTGGGAAGATAGGGCATGAAATGCTAGGCGCAATTCTTCAATGCTTAAAGCGCCCGTGCCTAAATAATAGCCCCAACGATACATCCGCCGCTCCAAAATGCCGTAGTTGCGCAGGGTTTCTAAGTCTTTGCGGATGGTGGGAGTGGCGGGATAGCCTTCTGGGAAGAATATCTCACTGGTAGCGGCTACTTCCCGCAACCGGGTTTGCACTTCTTGGAGGGCGTCTCGGTGTCCTTCTGGGGGTGTTTCGGGTTCGCCGCCGCCAACTCCGGGATATTGTACCAAAGTGGCAATCAGTAACATGAGCCGCTCAAACGCCTGTTTATCGGAGTAGGGGTGGAGGTCGGGTTTTTTGGCCATCAGCCTATAGGGGGTATTGACCCCGAATGTCAAGTTTAAGCCAATATTGACATAAAGTTTGCGAAATATCTCAATATGTATTGATTTGTCGCAATTAGTGCTTTTTTGCGAAGTTGCAAGAAATATTGTCAATTTCGAGACTTGCCCTTCCTCACGCTGATAAATTCTATGTAATGCGTAATTTTATCCGCAAGTGGCGATAAGTAGGAAACATCCATCCAGGGAGGAAAGCCGTGTCGGAATTTTGGAGAGCGAAAATCTGGGGGCTGCTACATGACCCAGCCTTGAAAGCCTTATACACAGGCTCTGGTAGGGGTGAAGAGGGAGCCTGGGAGGGACTAGACTGCATGCAGGGATGGGTATCTCCCAAGGCGAAGTCTTTCACGGATAGTCCGTTGAGTAACCAATGGTTGAAGCAGGTAGGCTTGTGCGATTTAATTGCGTCGGCGAGCGATCGGGCGGCCATCGGTCGGTTGCCCGCCGCACAAAGCGCGATCGACTACAACGCCGACGGGTTGCAAATTCGCCATCTTCTGTCCGGCGCCCCCCAAACCCTCAAACTCGGCGCTTGGCACCAGCATTTAACCAGCCAAGGCAATAACCGCACCACCTGGCTGCAAAACGTCGAAACCAGCCTCATCCCCGAAACCATTCGCACCTGCACCGATGCGCGCAAAGTTTACTGGTGGTTCTGGCGGTGTTACCCCCAAATTCTCAGTCAAGGCTTAGACCGAGACACCCAAATTCCCAACGAACCTTGCTTACCCCTGCTCCCAGCAGACACCCGCATCCCCGATGCTTCCGTGTGGAGTCATACCACCATGACTTCCGCCTTAGCTGGTTCCCTCGCTGGTTACTACCCAGACGCCGAAGCCTATCCCAAAAAGCGGGCGCACAAAAACAAAGACTATTACCAATCCCATCCCCACGTCGCCAGCTTCAGCTTTAGCCCAGTACAAGAACTGATTAAAGCCAGTCGCAAAATGCGCGACTTTTGGGCCGGTTCCTGGTTACTCCACTATCTTTCTGCCAAAGTTTCTTGGGCATTAGCTTGGAAATACGGCCCCGATAGCCTACTTTATCCTTGCCTCTACGCCCAACCCCTCATCGACCTGTGGTTATTGCAAGAATACCCAGACTTTTCCCAATGGATACAATTACCTTCTAACCGGCAACTACTCACCGCCGGATTTCCCAACGTCCTAGCAATCATCCTCCCCGATAATGGCGCTGCTGCTGCTGCTGCCAACGACGAAATCGTAAAAAATCCCGTTGAAGCCGCCATGCAGCAAGCCAAACAAACCCTGTTAGAAGAATGGATGAAACTAGGCAAACAAGTCCTCACCGACTTGCAAAAAGACAAAGAAATCTGGATGCGCGGATTAAACCCCCGCACCTGGGATGACTGGTTGAAATCCCAATGGCAAGTGTACTGGACAGCCCTACCCATTGGCGATAATGAAACCAACCTGCACCAGTCACCGCGCCAAGATACCCAATATAAAGAGTGGCAGAAAAAGCAAAATGAATTTGCCCGCCCTCAAGATGATTTATTTGTCGAACCCGAAGCAGAATTTCTCAGGACACTTTATGACGAATCACTGCGGGAATATTGGCAACAAGGCCGCCAATCCCCTCGGCAGCTGCCTAACCTGAACGTCGGCTCTTGGTGGGCCAGTATTTTCGACCAAACCCGCTTCGCACTTAATGCGGTGAAAAACGCCCGTACCTGGGAAATACCCACCGCTTTCGGCCCCCGTTCCACCATCTCCGGTCTCGGTCCCGTAGTTCATCCAGGGCAACCGGGCAACGATTGGATTACCGAAGGCGATACCGCCAATTTCTGGGCCAACCAAGCGGGAATGTTTGATGGCATTGAAGAACTCAACGCCAGCGAAGTCCTCAAACGGGGATTACACCGGATATTAACCGAAGTTTTATTCCCAAAACCATCAGAAAACCGGGAAAAAGCCCTCAATCCCCAACAGCGGATTCGCTTGGACTTATTTTATCCCGATTTAAGCTCTGGCGTTGCCGGTTGGTTGCGGCAAATGGAATCAAAAAACAACCAAAACGCCATTGTTTACTATGAGCAAGTTGCCCTAGAAATTCAGGAGCATTTCCCCTGGGCAAAAACAGCCGCCGACCAACCTTGGGGCATACCTTGGATAACCAGCAATGATTCTCAATGGCCCAATCCCCGGCTGCTGAATGCGGGGTGGTTGATTGAAGATTTCTCAACCGCCAATCCCAACACCAGACAACTGCTTACCGTTCAGGAAAAACGCAACCGCATTCAAGCCGAATTGCGGCAAGTGCGGGAATTTATTTCCCAAAAATTTGCCCCCGGAAACAACCCCACCGACTGGTACATATTAGCCGCAGGCGATGGCGACGGGATGAGCGAATGGCTCAAAGGGAAGCCTTTGGAAGCATACGAAAACTATCTCCCCGAAGCTCTCCGCCGCAAATTAGACAGGCTCCCAGAAGCCTTGTGGCAGCCATTCCAAGACTTTCTCAAACTGAAAAAACGCATGGGGCCCGCTACCCATAGCGCCCTCAGTCGTGCCCTCCTGGACTTTTCTAATCAATTAGTCCCCTACCTCACGGAGGAACGTTATGCCGGACGATTGATATATGGTGGCGGTGACGATGTACTCGCCTACACCAACCTCTGGGAATGGGATAGCTGGTTATGGGATATTCGCCAATGCTTCAAAGGTGCCGAAGACCCCAAAGATGAATTTACCAACGAAGGGGATTACTGGCGCTGGAAAGATGGGAAATTGCCCGAAAACCTCTCAGAACGACCCCTGTTTACAATGGGCCGCAAAGCCACTATCAGCTTTGGTATCACGATCGCGCACCATTCCGTCCCAATGGCGATCGCCTTAGAAAACCTATGGGACGCAGAAAATGGCGCCAAAAAGCATAAAAGTCGGGATAGCGGCAAAAAAGACAAAAACGCCGTGCAAGTGCGCGTCCTTTATGGTAATGGCAACATCCTCAAAGCCACGGCTAAGTTTGACGTATTCAACCAGTGGCGGGAATTGTTGAATATTGGCGGAGTGGAAAGCGCAATTTTTGAACAAGCCGCCGAAATCTGGGGGGAACATCCAGCCCCAGTAGTTGAGGCTATTTCTCCTTGGACTGTAGCATTTTGCAGCCGCCGGGAAGCCTTCAAAAACGACGAACCAAAACAGCAGGATTTTCAGGATAAATTGCAGGCGTTTATCGCAGGTTTGTATCAAACCACCGAAACCAAACACCAACTAGCGGAAATCCAAAACTGGCTGAAACTGGCAGCATTCGTCCTGCGCAACCGCAACATCAAAATCGGAGGTAACAGCTAATTATGTATTGGTACACCATCACACCCCTGGATGTGTTCCTCTTCCGGGATGCCAAACCCTTTACTCCCGGAGAAAGGGCCTGGGCTGGCAGTGTATTTCCCCCCAATGGGCATACTATTGCTGGTGCCTTGCGTGGTCTGCTAAGAGAGAGAAAAAATCTGGAAATCACCGGCCCTTTTTTCTGCCGCCAAGACCAGAAAGAGACAACTCTTTATTTGCCCTCACCTTTGGGGTTTGTGGGTTCTATTCCCCTAGTGCCTTTGGCGTGGGAAAAAGACTCCCACCTGCAACAAGCCTTGTGGGACAAGCTGCAACCAGCTCCCTTAGTTAAACCAGCTAATGCTCTCACAAAGGATGATGATGGAGGGTCATCTAAGGATAAGGATTCCCGGCAATACTTGCCATGTGAGGTAGTGAAAAAATATCTCCAAACTGGAAGTATTGACAAAAAAGACTGGGAGCCGGAAAATGAAGAGGAAAAGGAACCTTGGCTGACGGAAACGCGCCCCCACAATGCCATCCAACCCGGGACGCGCCAAGTGAAAGATGCCGACGGATATTTTGTGGAAAATGCCATCCGTCTTGGCACCAATTGGAGTTTGGCTGTTGGCGTTAACTGCAAGATAGATATGGGGATAATTCAACTAGGGGGTGAAGGCCATCGGGCTCTCTTGCGTCCCTGCGACTCTCTCAAAACCCAGTGGGAAGAGCTGACCAAATTATCCAATGATAATTTCAAGAACGGCGGTAAGTGTATTGCTTATCTCGTGACCCCTGGGGTGTTTGAACGCACTCGCCAACAGGAAAAGAGCAATGGTAAACAAGCTGTTTGCCGAGCTTGGCCCTGGGAGTGGAATTTGGCACATCCGGTTAATGGCAATCAGAAACAGGGGCCATTGGTCAGTGTGGCGACGGCGAAGGCGGTTCCTATTAGTGGCCGCATTCGGGACACAAAAGGTAAGGATAAAAATCCCAGTTCAACTAAATACTGGCCAAGTATTCCCGCTCCCCAAGTGTTCGCGGCGGCTCCGGGTAGTCTCTATTATCTGAACGAGCCTGCAACTTTGTTTCAGGATACGGATGCGGCTAAGCCCCACGTCCGGCGGTGGCGGCAGTTGGGTTACTCGCAATTGTTATGGATTTCTTACACCGATAAAGCTCAAGGAGAAACAAAATGACTGATTTAGTTTACCTGTATTTGCTGGCGCCCTTGCACACTGGCGGCACTACCCAAGAAGGCAACTTACTGGGGATTGCGCGGGAGTCTCACACCAATTTGCCCTATATTCCTTCTAGTACGATTCGGGGCCGGTTGCGGGCCAGTGAGAGCAATGCTGTCACTCGCGTACAGCTATTCGGACCGGATTTAAAAGACTTGGAAAATTCCAGCTTTATCGGTGACTACAAGTCGGCGACGGGAAAAACCCTCTCACAACTGGAGCAAGGCAATGTCTGGGTGGGGGATGGCTCGATTTTGTGGTTGCCCGTGCCATCTCTGAGTCATGGGGTGGTCTGGGTGAGCAGTCCCCTGCTGCTCAAACGTTGGGCACGGTTTAATTCCGCAGCAGCCAATAAGATTCCCGCTCCCTATAGCACCAGTTTGCAGACTGATGCTCCGGTTTATCTCAAAGATGCGATTCTCAAAAAGGAAGATTTAAAAGCCTGGTCGGATTGGAAAAATTTCGTGCCGCAAAGTTCTGACGCGGTGGCTATCGATAAAGTGCTGGTGTTGCCAGACCAACATTGTGCCACTTTGATTCAGATGTGTTTGTGGCGGCAGGTGAAGGTGAAGCTAGACGAACATAAGTCGGTGGAAGGTGGTTTCCGCTATGAGGAAGCGATTCCCCCAGATGCTCTGATGTATTTCCCTTGGGGCATTACGTCTCAGGCGAATGGAAATGCAGCGAAATCCCGCGACGCTTTTTCTCAGCTCCTGGCGGGGCATGAAATCCTGCAAATTGGCGGCCAGGAAAGTCTGGGACGCGGGTTTGTGCAGCAATGGTTGGCCAAATAATACAAATAGTCGGGAGGTATATTGATGAGTTTCGACCCACGCACGCTTGGCACTCCGGTTTATGATGCCTTGTCTGGTTTGCGCGCTACAACTACTGATAACACGCGCCTGAAAGAGCAAAAAAATCAAGCGGTTGAACTTTACACCTATTTATCCACTTGGGGGATGATGCGCCTTAAGGCGGAAGAAATGGCTCTGAGTCAAGAAGGGAAAAGGGATGTAGTGAGGAATTATTTTTCCTGCCTCCAGCAGCTATCGGGGGTGAATAACCTCAATACTCCTAATGGTTTGGAAAAGCTCAAAAACCTTAGCTCTGATGAGTATTTGGGGCTGACGGGTTTGGGACTGGCTTTAGCGCAAGAGTTCAGTTTCTGGGCGACTGCGGTTTATCACGATGTTTCTGGAGAGGCTTAAATCTATGACGCCAAATCCAATGGAAAGACCCAGACAAGGTAACTCAGCCTCGCCTCCTGCTTCTGCAAGACCTAACCCCGCCACTGAGAGGGTCAGTAGTGGCGGTGGCGGTGGTCACGGCGGTGGTGGTGGCGGTGGTCACGGCGGTGGCGGTCACGGCGGTGGCGGTCACGGCGGTGGCGGTGGTGGTGGCGGTGGGAACCCACCCCAACCCTCACCGTGGCTAATAGATGGGAATAATGAACCGCGACCCCATCAAACCGCCAGCTTTGTGGAGTATCTGCGGTGGATGCGATCGCCCGACCATGAATACAAAGACCCCACCAAAGTGCAAATTCTCCAAAAAGCCGAGGAAAATGTAACACACTATGACAACCGTCTAAGACAACTGAACCAACGCACCAAACTCCTCGCTGGTCAGGGCAACAGCTTCCAGGTCAAATGTGCTTGGCGCATCCGCGTCGGCGGTCATCGCGGCCCGGAAAGCATCCTCCTCCCTGCTTTCGATGCTTTGGGGATGCCTTATATTCCTTCATCCACCTTGCGGGGTGTTGCCCGTACCCAGGCCATTCGGGACATAATGGCCAACAATAATAAGTTGTCCTGGAAAGAGGCAGAAAAGGAGGTAGCTCCCTGGTTTGGCTCTTTGGAAGCTGCCAACCCGGGCGATCGGGCGGGTAAAGTCGTCTTTTTCGACGCCTATCCTATTCCCGGACAAGTGGGTTTAGCCGTCGATATGGCTAACAACATTTGGAGCTGGGACGGCAACTCCCTCCAATACAGCCCCAACCCCAACGTCTTTTTCTCCCTGAAAGAACCCACCTTTTTAATTGGGGTGCGCCTTGCCAGCGGTTGCAACAATACAAATGTGTTAAACAAGGTCACACAGTGGCTGAAAAAGGGACTGCAAGCCGGTATCGGCTCTCAAGTTAATACCGGTTATGGCGAATTTATGATTGCTGGTGCAGGCAAACCCAAAAATGAGTTTTTCCGCGTCGAGTTTGCTTTAGAAGGGCAGCTCATCCACGGACGGCAGAAATTCACCCAGTGGAATTGGAATTCTCATCATCGCAAATGGCAAATGCGCGGTAAACCCGATGCAGAAGTGCGTCCCGTCGCCTTTAAATCTATGTTGCGCTACTGGTTCCGGACTTTTGCTTTAGGAGTTTTGTCCCCGGACGAAGTGAAGACATAGGAAGCACAGCTTTTCGGTGCCATTAATCCCAGCAAAACCCTTGGTTGGGTGCGGTTTGAAATCTTAGATGGCAAAGTCACTCAAAAAGAACCCCAACCCACCGCAGCAGGAAGAGATGACGATTGTGGCGCTCAAGAAGGCATTTTTACCATTGCCTATTCCCCGGAAGCACCCGCCAGTCAGCATTCATCCCTGAAAAAACTGTTTGAAACTCTGACCTGGATGATGTTTCATCTCGGCGGTATCGGACAGGGAGCGCGGCGGCCCTGCTATTCCCGCCAAAATCGGCCAAACGCTCCTTGGTGGCGCGGTTCTACCTTATATCCAGAAACACCAGGGAATTTTTGGAGATTACCTGATAGTCCCCAGGAATTTCAGAGGCTATTTCGGCAGCGGTTGGGGGATTTCTATGCTGCTTTGGGTCAGTTGAAAGGCTCAACTATTAACTGGAACAGACCCATAACGGTAGGAACCGTCAACGCCAGTAACTGGACTGAGGCTGTGGATGCTAACTGCTGCATTGTGGTTTGTAGTGGTAATGCAGACTTCAACAAACCCTATGCTTTGGCTGTTTTACACAGCCAGGATTTAAAGGTAGGGGGAAATTACAATGGCAATCTCTGCGGTAAAGTCACGGGTGGGGTCAAACCATCGCCCGTCTGGATTGCGGATTTAGACAAATATCAAGTTGTCACGGTTTTTGGGGCAACTCAAGACCCCCGCAGGCAGTTTTTGCAGAAGTTGAAAGACCAGGCTCAGTCCCACGCTCAAATCTGGCCGTTCTAGATTAGCAAATCCCCCAGGGACACGGCAATGCCGTGTCCCCACCCCACCAATTATCACTCCCATCAACCAATCAACACCTATGGCGAGCATCTTTCTTTCCTTCGTCGGCAGTCAAGACCCCACATCGGTCAATACTAATGAGGAAGGGTCTATAGTCTCCCTCACACGAGAACTGAAAAAGCAGCAATACTCAATTCGCCGCTTTCTTCTCCTGTACACGGAAGACTTAACCGACAAAGCCGAAGAAACTAAATTTTGGCTGGAATCAGAATTAAAAATTTCTCCAGATATCATAGAAATCCTCCCAGTTTCACCGGAGTTTACCCAAGACCCGGTAAATGTGCTATTAGCCACCCAAGAAGCTCATAAAGCACTGAACAAAGCTAAAGCCTATATGAGCGACCAAGACCGCTTAGAGTTTAATGGCTCCTCTGGCACCCCGGTGATGAAAACGGCTTGGAGTATCTTGCAGGCGGCGGGATATGCACCCCATAGTTCTGTGTGGCAAGTGCGCAACCCCAAGCAAATGCAGGATGGGCAAGCGCGGGTTTTTCAAACTAATTTGGACACAGTAAAAAATGAATTTGATTTTAAGGTTGTCAAACAGCAAATTGCCGATTATAATTATAGTGGTGCTTTAGTCACTTTGGCCGACAGTAATTTATCCACCGGTTTAATTGTGGCGCTGTTGCAATATGGTAAATATCGGCTAGCTTTTGACTTCGATAAGGCTTATAATGCCCTACGACAGTTTGCCAATGATGTGGATAGTCAATTTTTGTCGGAAATTGGCAATTTGCGGCAGAAAAATCCCTGGGCTTTGCTCAAAGAACTTTATTTCAAAATTCTGATTAATCAAAAAAATCAGAATTTCGCAGAATTTTTGGTTGATGTGTTCCGGTTTCAAGAGGCATTGCTCAAATATTTAGTAGAAGCAAAGCTAAATTTTGAAATTCCCGAAACTTATGGCGAAACTGGGATGTGGTGGAATAAATTAAAAACTTTTGATAATGGTAGTGCTTATAGAGCTGTGGAAAATTATCGTTTTCCTAATGGTGGCGGTAAGATTGCCAATTTACAAGGGTTTCCCAATCGTCCGGTGATGCTGGCAATTTTAGAAAATTATCAGGAATTTGCCCAATTACTCACTCTCGTGTATGATTTAAACAAGTATTGTGAAGACCGCAACCGCATCGTCCATCGGCTTGAGGGCATATCGGAGTTGCCAGAAGCTGATAAAATTGTGAAAAGTATTAAGGAGATTTTAAGACAGAAAAATAGTTTTTCTGCTAAGAATTCTTTTGACAGTCTCAATGAGGTAATTTTATCTCGCCTTGAACAGTGCATTCGGCTTGGCTGAGAGGATGGGCTTTAGCCCTCTTGGTTTGTAGTTGGGCTTTAGCCCTCTTGGTTTGTAGTTGGGCTTTAGCCCTCTTGGTTTGTAGTTAAGAAGGAGGGCTGAAGCCCTACTACGAACCTCAATCAAGAGGGCTGAAGCCCTACTACGAACCTCAATCAAGAGGGCTGAAGCCCTACTACGAACAAAAATAAAATCAAAACCAGGAGTTAAATTATGTACGTGACTTATCGGGCGGCTGTGGTGAGGAATTTGGCTCTCGCTATTGCGAATGGTACGATTACTCTGATTATCCTGCTTATCGCTCCTCTGGGACTGGCGGCGGTGATTACTAATACTTTCCTGGTGACGGCGGCGAGTTTCTTTAGTGCTACTATTATTGATAGTGTGATGCGCTACCTAGAACCGAAACGGGTTCAGGAAATTGATGCGGGTTCGGCTAATTTTGAGCAACCGATCGTCCGCTCCCGCCAAGGTGATGATATTGAACGCCGCTAATGCGTACTCTCTACGTTTCCCAACAGGGTTGTTATGTGGGGGTTAGTGGGGAAATGCTGGTGGTGAAACAGGGGAAAACTGTTTTTGGGGAGGTGCAACTGCCTCTGGTGGAAATGGTGCTGATTTTTGGTAAGTCTCAAGTCAGTACCCAAGCTATTCGAGCTTGTCTGCGGCAAGATATTCCTATTGCTTATTTGTCGCGGATGGGATATTGTTACGGACGCACCCTCCCTATTGAGCGGGGATATCGCCACCTGTCTCGCTACCAGCAGCAACTTACTCCGGTGGATAGGTTAATCGTAGCTCGGCGGCTTGTGGAAGTGAAACTTCGCAACTCTCGCGTAATTCTCCAACGCCAATATCGTCGCCAAAAGTCCGATGAGATTGGTTTTGCGGTTCAAAATATGGAGTATTTTATTGAGAAAGCGGCCAAGGCGGATAATTTGGACCGGTTGATGGGGTATGAAGGGGCGGGGGCGAGGGAATATTTCGCGGCTTTTAGCCACTGTTTGAGTCGGCGGGAATTTGTGTTTGAGGGTCGATCGCGCCGTCCCCCCGGCAACCCAGTGAACGCCATGCTATCCTTTGGCTACCAGGTATTATGGAATCATTTGCTGACTTTAATCGAGCTGCAGGGTCTCGACCCCTACTCCGCCTGTCTCCACCAGGGGCACGATCGTCACGCCGCCTTGGCTTCTGATTTAATCGAGGAGTTTCGGGCTCCTTTAGTTGACTCTCTAGTGATGTATCTGGTAAATAAAAATATGGTGGATATTGACCAAGATTTTGTTTACCACGATGGCGGTTGTTTCCTGAATGATACCGGTCGCCGCAAATACTTGACCACTTTTGTGCAGCGGATGGAGGAGGAGTTTATTAACGATCGTGGGGACAAGCAGCCGAAATGGGACTTACTTAACCAGCAGGTGAAGGAGTTTAAGCAGTTTGTCTATGCTCCCACTCAGGTTTATCAACCTTATCAAATTCGCTAGGCGATGCTGCTTTATATCGTGGTTTACGATATCCCCACGGACAAACGCCGCCAGAAGGTTCACGACTTATTGGAAGGTTATGGCAAGTGGGTACAATACAGTACCTTTGAATGTGTACTTCCTGCCAGTAAGTTTGAGGAATTAAAACGCCGTCTGCGGTGTCTGATGGAGTTGGAGGAGGATAGTATTCGTTTCTATCCTCTTTCTCGTCACACTCTCAGTCAAGTGGAAACTTGGGGTATTGGTCCGCCGGTGACGCCTCCCCCTGGTTCGGTGATTATTTGATTAGGTTCGTAGTTGGGCTTTAGCCCTCTTGGTTCGTAGTTAAGAAAAGCGGGCTGAAGCCCAATCTTAGGTTTGTAGTTGGGCTGAAGCCCAATCTTAGGTTTGTCGTTAAGAAAGAGGGCTGAAGCCCAACTACGAACTTTAAGAAAGAGAACTTCAAGAAAGGGGGCTGAAGCCCAACTAAGAACTTTCTACTATATGGCTAAATAAACCTGCTCGGCGGCTCTGGATATGGCGGTGTAAATGAGGCGGTGGCGGATATCTGCTTCTCTGTCTCCGCCAGAGGATGGTAATGGCGGTCTCATTATGTCTTTGATGTCAATGAAGACATGATTATAAGTGGAACCTTGGGATTTGTGAACTGTGAGGGCAAATATGTCTTTGGCTTCGTCGCCAAAGCGGTATAAGTAGGCGAGGGCGGCTCGTTGGCTTTTTGATAGGTTTCTTTGGCGTTTGATTTCGGCGACGATTTTGAGGGATTGATTTTTTGCTTCTTCTGTCAAGACTAGGCAATCGAATTCTAATCCACTTTCTCCGACTACGGGAAAGCAGATGATGGGGACACCTACTAGGCTGATTAATTCTGGGGGAGCAAAGGCTAAGTCTTCGGCGGTGATGGGGCGGGTTGTGGGGTCGGCGGTGACTAATAGCTCTTCTGAGTTGGTGGCGAGAATTTGCCACTCGGTTCTGATTTTGATTTTGCCTCGGCTACTTCGGGATTCGACAAAACCGTGGAGACGTTGGATGGGTTTGGTGGCAATGAGTTTTTGGTTTTTGAAAAATGTCTGGGAATGTCCGTAGATGGCGGGTTTAATTCGCTGGTTGCAGAAGTCAACTACAGCGTTTCTGAAGGCTAGCATCCGGCAATAACTGGAGTTTGTTTCAAATTCTGGGGATTGAAATAGGGTAATTGCTTTCTCAAACCATTCTTGGCGGGGGAGGGCGATGATTTGTTTGCCGTCGGGGACAATGGAATAGATTTTCCCTTGTTTGACGCCATCGCGGAGCTGGTTGCATACTTCGGCGAGATAGCCGGAATAGCGCATGATTTGGGTTAATTCGGTTTTACACTGGATGCGGGGGTCGGAAAATGCTAGGGCATCGGCTTCGCCTACTGGGGGAAGTTGGAAGCGATCGCCCAGCCACAAAATCCGCTCCGATCGGGACGCCAGCTCGTGGAAGTCCTCATCAGATACCATCCCCGCTTCATCTACGATTACTAGGTCCGTCCCGCTCACCAGGTCCGCTTTTTTGGTGACAAACTCCTCATCCCCTTGTTCGGAAATTACTGGTTGTTTACCCAAACCTTGGGCTACGGTGTAAACGGGATACGAGGTTTTGGCAGCGGCTAGGCTCTGCTGCAGCATTTTTTTGGCTTTGTGGGTGGGAGCGAGAAAAATGGCGTCTGGTCTTTTTAAGCTGTTGAGCCAATGTCCGATACAGAAGGTTTTCCCGGTCCCCGCCGCTCCTGATAGGGATGCCATCTTCTCATTGCCATTCCACCAGCGAGTCAGCAGGTCGATCGCCCGTTGTTGGTCTGAATTGAGAGTGGGACCCGTTTGGAGTTGGGCTTTAGCCCTCTTTATCTCCACATCTTCTCTGGGACCGGGAAGATGACCAGCCGCCTCGTTTCCCCCGCTCCCCATCTCCCCCACGCTCCCCCCGTCTGTGTTACGCTGTTGGAGCAGATTCATCACTTCGGCGGATGAGTGGACCTTCAAAAAGGCACTGAGGTAATCCGCTAGGTCCGCATCCAGACGCAACACTTTAGTCTGACGCCCGGTTGGCTTTCTCCCGGCTCCCTCTCTTTTCCCACCTCTAGCTTTAGTCATTTGATTTTTGTAACCGTAATCAGTTTAGCAATGTGAATATTGTAACATTAATCAAAAATATTGTGTTTTTCGGGCTTCCCAGACTTGATTTTTGTAACATTAATCAAACTTGGGGAGACCAAAATCCCCCATTCGGTGCCAGGAGGGGTCCTGCGGCGGCTAGAAGGACCCTGGGGAGGGCGCTTCATCACTCGCGAGGGATAGAAGAAATGGCCGCAAATAACGCAAGTTCGTGGAATCCCTCGATAGGTTGCCCAGTAAGGGTTTCAGCGATTTTTAGTGAGGGTGTTTTGGGGTTTTGTAGTGGTAAATTTCGGATCCCTCGCAAATCACCTCTTGACACCGTGCCCCGTATGGGTTTTAATAGGGAGAGTCCCCGCTAGTCGGGGACATCACTTGAATGGAAACGTTTGAGCTGGGTTAAGGTCTTGACACTCATCGACCGTCCCCGCTAGTCGGGGACATCACTTGAATGGAAACACTGCAATTGCAGGGTTTTGATGCTGTGATTAGAAGTCCCCGCTAGTCGGGGACATCACTTGAATGGAAACCCTCCTGTTTCCAGAGGGTTGAGCAGGTTTCCATATAAACGGAGGTAAAGTCCCCGCTAGTCGGGGACATCACTTGAATGGAAACACCTGTTGTTAGAGCCCATGATGAATGGTGTAAGGTTAATGTCCCCGCTAGTCGGGGACATCACTTGAATGGAAACAGATTGGGTCAGGTTTAGGTTACTTACTAGGGGAGAATCGTCCCCGCTAGTCGGGGACATCACTTGAATGGAAACGTGGCGATGCCCTTCGCCGATTCCCGGAATTGCCAATTATTTCCCCGCTAGTCGGGGAATTCACTTGAGTAACAATTGATTTTTGTTACAAATTTCTAATTCCCGGCTAGTGGCCAAAATTATCACTTGAATGAAAAAACCCCTGGCGAATTTGCTGGGGGCTTTTGTTATATAGGACGCTTGTAGGGGCGATTCGCGAATCGCCCCTACTGCGGTTCTCATCTTGGTGAGGTATAGATTTTGACTGGATTCCCGCCTTCGCGGGAATGACAGTTTCTGTAGTTCTGTATTTTGGACAGTGCCCACCCTACTACTGCTGGATTCCCGCCGCAGTTTATCCCCGCGAAGGCGGGAATGACAGGCGGTTTTGACAGATAAAATAATTGAATAGAAACGTTAAGGACATATAGAACGTGGCGGTTTATTTTGCGGTTCATCTTCATCCCCTAATAAGAGACTGCCAGAACCGCCAGAAGGTTCATCTCGCAGGAGATTTTCCAGTTTAAAAGAATAGAGTTTGTAGATATCTTCTACTACATCTTTGGCGTCTTCAAAAGCATCGGTAGTGGCATCGAATTCTACCACGCCGCTGTTACTAGCGATTTCCTGAACTGGCAATAAACAGGCTTGAATCATTCGCCCGTCAGGGGGTTGATTTTGTAACGGCAAGCTGAAATGATAGCGGGAGATTAATTCCATAAAGAAATTGACATTTTGGCTGCTGCTGAACTGGCGGCGGAGGGTGTTTAAATCTAGGTTGGTGGCGGCGACGGTACTGGTATCCCCACCCGACTCAGCAGGGGAGCTGGTGTTGGGACTGGCGCCACAACTGGGTTTGCTGGTGCTACCCATGCCATGAGTGCCTACCACCCGCCCGTTGCTGTCGAATACGGGACCGCCGCTCATCCCGGCGCGGGTGTTGTCGGTGTAAAAGATGCTGTAACCCCAGTTTTGGGGGTCGGGGTTGACTTTTGCCGTTACCGGTCCCCAGGCTAATCGCCGCTGACGGCGAGCGACGCGACCGCGACATTTACCGGTAGTGGGGTCTAATTCTTTTTCTGGGTCCGGCCAGCCGGAGATATACACGGTATCGCCTGGTTGGACTTGGCTGGCGTCCCCGACGGTGGCAACGGGATAGTTATTGTCACTTTCAAAGGTGATAATGGCGATATCGATGCCTTTAATGTCATCGCGTCCGTTGCCCCGATCGACCGTATCAGTTCCCGGCACAAAGCGATCGCGACACCCAAACCTTAGCAAAGCCTGCAAATGAGGTTCCCCCCGCAAGGGACAGCCCCTACCATCATCCACATTTTTCACCACATGAATTTCCCCATCCCCCGTGCGGATGCCGTAGTAGGGCAAACCTTTAGAATCTGGCCAATAATCTTTAGTATCCAGATGCCTTTGCAGAAAATTATGTGCCACAGTTAACACATAATATTTCCGGCCATCTTTAGCAATAATTACCCCAGAACCCGGATTCCAAACCCCCTGAGCATTCAGAGGATTATTCCGATTATTGTCCAAATCTTGGCGCAATGGCGGCGTCAGAGCCGGAGCAATCAACACCGTAGTTTGTCTCGCGATAGAATTAATTTCTGCCATCGATAAAGCCGCTACAGCATCAGAAGCCGTGACGCCACCAACAAAAAAGCCGCCCAGGCAGGAAAGTAAAATTCGCTTTAAGTAAAACATAGACAATTTCCAGATATAAAAGGCTAGTAGTAGGGCTTTAGCCCTCTTTCTTGATTTTGGTTAGAGATTTTTTCGCCCCATGTAGGGCGGGCAAATGACGAATCACCTCGGATTCGGTTCGCATTGTTCACCTAAATTAACATTAGTGCAATCTTTCAGCATGGTTTTGATGTCAAAACCAAATATACTATAGATATCTTGAATCGCATCTCTGTTATCTTCAAATCCCCCCTGCTCTAGGTCAAACTCTAAACGACCACTGCCCCCCACGGTTGCCGCTTCAATTTGAGTATTACCAGTAGCAATCACCGCAGGGGAAGGCGGCGTTAATTGTAAAGGTAGATTCACACCCACCTGACCCATAAGCAGGCGGAAATTATCCACTCTTTGGGCAGAACTATAAAGCTGCTGCAGTTGATTTGGCTGCGGTCTCCCCGTCTCCCCGTCACCGGTTTTCCCCGTCTCCCCGTCACCGGTTCTCCCCGTCCCCCCGTCTCCTGTTCCCCCATCCTCCCGGTTCCAATTACCATCAGGATTGAAAGGGTCATTTGCATCCTTCCCATCCTGCTTAATTTGCGGTAAATCACCCTTAGCGGTGGTTTTTTGGTAGGCTTGACCGCACACCAGTTTATTGTTAGAACCGCGTCCGTGAATACCCACTAATTGACCATAACTATCAAAAACTGGGCCACCACTCATCCCGGGGCGGGTGTTGTCGGTGTAAAAGATACTATAGCCATTTTCCACCAAGGTTTCCGAAGCCGGGAGGATGGCTTGTATCGGCCCCCAAGCCAGTCGTCTTTGCCGCTGGGGTGCGGGGTCTTTACAAACTATATTACCATCAGCGAGGACGGGGGTGCCATCGGGGTTGAGTTTTGGTTCAGCTTCGATTTTTGGCCAACCAGAGATATAGACGGTATCACCGGGTTTGAGTGCCTTTATGTCTCCAATAGAAGCCACAGGATAATTGATATCACTTTCAAAGCGGACTATGGCTAAATCCCAGCCATTAATTTTGGTTTGAGCTTGATAGCAGCCGAATCTAATTAAGGGGACGGCATTAGCTGCCACAGCGGTAGGGGTAAAGTTGTTGCAGTCTTTATGGTCGTTGATTTCCGTGATGACATGGACTACTCGATCGCTCGTAACAATGCCATAAGGTTTATTCGTCATCACATCCTCTTGGCTAAAGTTATGTGCCACTGTTAACACATAATAGGAACGCTCTGATTTAGCCACCACCACTCCTGAGCCCATCGTCCAATTTTTTACCGGTTTTTTTTGCAGTAAATCATTTAATTCTGCTTTAGTGAGCTGCGGCGCAATCAACACCGTAGTTTGTTTCGCGATGGAGTTAATTTCTCCCAAAGATAGCTTTTTGGGGGTAGCATCGGCTGCCAACGCTGCTGCCATGATTGCGGCAATTGCCATGAGGGGGATTTTTTGAGATAATTTCATGTTCATAAACTTAACCCTGAATATCAGTCATTTGTCCTTTGTCCCTTGTGCCTTGTAGGGGCGATTCGCGAATCGCCCCTACCAAATGACCAAGAACCAAGGACAAATGACCAAGGACAAAGGACAAAAGTATTATTCTAGGGATGCTAGGTCAATTCCTATGGCTTCCAGTTGTTCGGGAGAGAGCGCACGCAATTTGGCCACCAAATCCTCGCGCTTTTGCCGTTCTTTTTCCTTTTCGGCTCGTTCTTTCTCCTTTTCGTCTCGTTCTTTCTCCTTTTCGGCTCGTTCTTTTTCCGCTTCTTCTTGCCCAATTAGCAAGAGATTTCCCTGGTTATCCCACCAGCGCAGCCATTTTTGGGTTTGATTTTGATAGGTGCCTTCCAAAAGTCCCAATTCTAGCTCCATTGGGTCGATCGGATAATGACCGCGCTCGTTAGGATTCATCTTTTGGTAGCGAGTATCCACCAGGCGATAAACTTCTAGATTGCCAGAGTTGACATAGTAAATCCCGTAATAAGGGATTCTCATCACCCGCTCGTAAACCCAAAATTTACCAGGTTTGATGGCCAAACCTTCGGGGGTTCTCACGAGAGGGGTCTGGTCTTTTTCCTCGCTACCATCACCGGAGGCGAACTCGAGGACGATCGTCGGTGCGATTAATTCTCGCCAGATTACATAAGAGCGCCGAATTTGCCCATCTAATTTTGGCGGTACGCCGGGAACGTAGAACCAATCTGGTGCTTCGGCTCCTTTTTCGGGAGGTTCGGTTTGTCGCCAATAAATACCGCAGTCCTGACCGATCGCATATTGACCGTCAGGATGCAGCCGTTGCATTACCGAACCGAGGGAGTCAGTCAGAATTAGACTTTGCGGATGTTTTTGAAAATTTTTTACAAACGTACCATCAGATTCTGGTAACTGGGTATGGTCGGGAAAGAAAGTAGGCAAATCTGTTGTAATCGGTGTCTGAGTCATGGCCGTGTTTAGCTAAAGAGCGATCGATATATGGGGTCGATAAGTAGGCCATTCGCCAGCAACGTCATCCCACGGCGTCGCCACAGCCCCTTACTCTAGGATAACATTTCCCAGCCCGATCGGGGGGGAATCCAGAAACCAAGTTTCCGCCGAAAATCTCAGTGAGGATAGAGAAATTATCGCATCCACATTCTTGCCTTCGCTTCCCATCAAAATATTGCTGGTTTCTTTTTCACGTAGGAGGAATGTCATTGGTCATTGGTCAAAGGACAAGTAACAAAGGACAAGTGACAAAAGATAGGAATTGCCCAACTAGCCGACTCCATTTGTGATAGTAGTTCCGGGTCGGGTTCCGTCCCGTCAGCAAACCGGTAAGCTGAAACCCCACCAAAGGCGTATTTAGTACGTCCGATAATGGCGATTAAATCTCCTTGACTATTTAAAACCGGGCCGCCGCTCATGCCGATATAAACATCATTGCTCAAGCCGATTTGATAGCCTCTTTCTAAGGGGCGATCGAGTACCAACAACAAATCACCACTACTGAGAAAATAAGATGCCATCAAAGAAGCCAAACCCGGTTCTAACTTACTGCCACCAGGGGGAGAATTGGGAAAACCAGACACATAAACCGGCTGCTGTAAAGCCAAATTTTGGTTATTAGCATTAATCCGAGCCGTGGGGTAGTCTTCACTGCTGGTAAATTCCACTACAGCCAAATCCAAGTTACCCAAGTCAAAATTAGGGTTACGAGTAGCAATGTGGGTGTTACCATCGTGAGTCACCACCTGTAGTCCCCCTCCCTCATGCCAAGCAATCACATGAGCGCAAGTAAGCACAGTATAAGTGTGGCCATATCGCGCCACTATTACCCCCGAACCGGCTGTTTGTTCCCCCAATAACCGCACCGTAAATTGACGGATGGCAATTTGTCCTTTGTCACTGGTCATTTGTCCCTTGTCATTAGTAACTAGGGAGAAATCGGGTTGATTAACCAAGTTAATTTGCTGTGGCAAAGGTGGTGTTAAACCCCCTGTTTCTGGCGCCCAAAGGACAAAGGACAAAGGATAAATGACCAATGACAAAAAAACCTCAAAATTAATCCCCATTAGTATCATCCATTACCGAGTTGTCCTCCTGTTTATCTAGTTTGGCACTTTCCAGAGTAATCAACTCATCAATGAGGCTATCCATATCGATGGTATTTGCTTCTAAATTGCCATCTAGGTTATCCTCACTTTCCAGGATGGGAGCTACCCCAGCTTCACCGCGCATGGCGGAGCGCAATTGGGCAATAATCCGGCCATTAGTTCCTTGATTATCACTTTTAAGTGTCCACAGCACATTATCAGGACTGCAACCACCCAATTGAGCAGCGCAAACCACCGCGCTACCGTTGAGAACGCCCTCGCTGATGGGGGGGAGGGTAGAATTATCTTGACGGCGGAGGAAATGCTGATTAAACTTAGTTGTTACCACACGACAACGCTGCTCGGCGGTAATATTATCGCCAAATTCCCAGGCGCCTTCATCAGTCCACTGAATCAGAGTCCGATCGCCAAACCGTCGCCAGCGCATCTGTTGTGTCCCGAAACTGCGGCGCCCCAGATACATCGCCAAAACCGTTTGATTTTCAGTATTACATTCAAACCGATATCTCACCCCCCGGCGGCTACTGGCGCCAGTATTTTCTATATTACCCTCACTGGGATTAGGAGTAGAATTGGCCAGGAGCGGACCGTCCCGACTCAGCCACGGATGGCTATGAGCATCACTGGCGGTTGGCATCATCCCCACCATGACGATCGCACCTAACCATATAGATGTAATTCCTTTTAAGTTGAGCATAATCGGTATTATTTCTCATCTGACATATAGGGCATACTTCTATTATAATTTTTGTCCGGGGTTGTCGTTGGGCTAATACCATTTACAAAAATTCATGCAACAGTAGGGTTAAGGGGCGACCACTCTTGGTTCGCCCCTACTCATACCTAAATCCATCCCGTAACTGGAGCAATAATTTTTCAACTTGGTATAAAGCCCTACTAAGAACCTAAAAGAGGGCTAAAGCCCTACTACAAACCAAGAGGGCTAAAGCCCTACTAAGAACCTGGAGGGCTAAAGCCCTACTAAGAACTGCTTCTCCCCCGTCTCCCATGAGGAATCAAAACTGCAAACTGCCAGTACCTTGATGGACAGTTTTTACCCATTTGAGGCGCTTGGGTCGCACAGAAATGCGTAAGCTAACACTGGCGACAATCAAAAACCAGTGGAACATATACACAATACCCAGCAAAGTTTTACCGACGAACTCAAAGCGAGTGGAAATAGTGGGTTTTTGGTCTTGACAGTGAATCCGCATTAGTCCGGTGTACATTCCCACAAAAGATAAGGTGAGAGCTAAAAGGGTGAGGGGAGTCATCACCGGGGGCTGTCCCTTAACTGCAGAGAGAATTAAGTCTGGGACAGCCGCCGCTGGGAGGAAATATTGAATCACCCAAAAACCGAACATATCCCAGCTTTTGAGGAATCCCATCCGGTTGCCCAAAAGTAGCCGCCAATAGTCGAGATAGCGTTGATAGCCGCCTTCACCCCAGCGGTTGCGTTGATGCCAGAGAGCGATCGCACTGGTGACACCCTCCTCCTGTACAGCGGGGCTCAAGGCAAATTGCACATCCCAGCCATCGAGATGGAGGCGGACCGTCAGGTCCAGGTCATCAGTAATGGTAAGTTCGTTCCAACCGCCACAACTGTCCAAAGCCGTGCGGCGCACGAATTGACCGTTACCCCGCAGTTCGCCAATCCCACCAACAGCAATGCGCTGCTGCTGGAAATAGGCATCTAAAGCCATCTCCACCTCTTGCCCCCTGGTCCAGAAATTGAGGGGGGCATTGGCGATCGCCTTGCGCATCTGCACCGAGCCCACACGTTCCGGCTGAAACATCGGCACCAACTGGCGCAGCATATCCGGTTTTACCTGAGCATCAGCATCAAAAACCCCGATAATGTCACCCTTAGTCAAGGGCAATACCTGATTGAGGGCTCCCGACTTGCCCCCACCCGCACCAGGAGAGCGACGCAGGATTTTGAGGCGATCGTATTCCTTGGCGAGTCGCTCAAGCAAAGCATAGGTGCCATCAGTGCTAGCATCATCGATCGCCCACACCTCATACTTATCCTGGGGATACTCCTGAGTGCAAAGCATTTTTACCAAAGTGCCAATCACCGCTTCCTCATTTTTTGCCGCCACCAGCAGAGACACCACAGGCAAATCTGACTCGGGGATGACACCAATGGGAGACTGGAGGGGTAATTCATTCAAGAACCCTACCTGGTGAGGGCGAGCCAACAAAACCCGTAGTGCTTGAATGCAAAGCAATCCGGTAAAACCCGCCACCAACCAGAAACCCCAGGAAACCAAGTGAAGGGCAATGGTGATAGTCCATATAGCGATCGAGACCACAGCCGCTTTACGCCTGCGACCTTCATATCCTGGATAGGATCTTACCGCTTCTGCCGATACATCAGAAACCGTATCAGCCACGGCGTGCAAAATAGATTTGAGAGGCTCTAACTCCCTGTAGGAATTCGCTGGCATAGTTAACTTAATTCAACAATCAATAGCTATTGCTGCTTTTAGAGAAACCAGACAGATCTGCCCCCGTGGCTTACCTTGTCAGGGTTTTGGTAGGCCAACCCCTACAAGCTCCCCGCCTCCCTGAGCAGGGCAAAAAGAGCAAGAAAACAGCAGCTATTTATTTCCCCGGTGGCCAGCGCTGGGCAGGGATCCGGCTTTTCTAAAAGCGAATTGCCTTATTTTGACTTCATCTGTGCTACCAAGTCAAACAAAAGCGGGCCTGGTCATCCCCCAGTGCCTACCTCGAATCGAGGGAGTTGCCCCCTGGTGCTGTGGTATGATAGCAACGGCGGTTTGACCAGATTTGGCCTATTTGCCTTTATGTGTGGGTCAACCTGTCCCGCCTCTAGTCTTACCGGTATCGCTGTTTTTACCTTTTTTCTTGCCCTACGTCTATGTCCAATAACCTAGACCAGCTTCAGCCCGCTAACCCTAGGGAGGTCGGCCTATACAAGCCGTACTACCAAGGGCAAAGGCAGGCGATTTTACCCAGAGCCATCAGTCTTTATCGCCAGGGAAATTTGGAAGGAGAGCGCAAAATCGAAGGCGGTCAAAATATCCCATTTGTCGCCACCTGGCAAGTTTCCCTCCTGCCTACGGACCAGACTCGCTGCCGGGTTCAGTTCGATAACAATCCCGAACTCAATTATGAAATTACCCTGAGTAATGTGGATTTTATCAATTTTTTAATCGACGCGATCGCTTATTACAAGCGCCATCATACTGTCGATTTTTCCAAAGGTTTCTACCGCAAGCTGCTGCGCATGGATGACTAAAAAATTATTCAGCCTAAATCTTGAGTAGAAATCAGCCATAACTACCTATACTATTATTATCGGGTAAATAATTCAAATAAATTCCGCTGCATTATTGAAATTAAAGGAGAGAGTTAGTGCCCAAAGAAGGCTACGAAAAAACCCAACAAAAGTCCAAGTGTTTGCTCATTGGTTCCACAGCATCTTACAGCGGCAAAACCGCCACCATTCTCGGCATCGCCCACCAAATGCAAGCCCTGGGCATGAAAATCGCTTATAGCAAACCCCTCGGCACCTGCTGGAGCGACCCAGTGGCATCGATCGCCGATGAAGATGCCATTTTCCTCTCCGAGCAGTTGCAGCTACCCCCAGAACGCATCGGACCAACTCTGCTATTTTTGCAACCAGAAACCATAGAGAAACGCTTACGCGGCGAAGATCACATCGACTACACCCAATCCTTACTCACATCCCTGCCAACCGGAACTGCAGATTTAGTATTACTTGAAGGCCCATCCACCCTAGCCGAGGGGAGTCTGTTCAATCTGTCTCTGCGACAGATGAGCGAACTAGCAGATGCCTCTGTGCTGTTGGTGACGCGCTTCCATGCACTGACACAAGTCGAAGAACTGCTCGCCGCCAAAAAAATCTTAGGTAGTCGTCTCCTCGGTATTGTCCTCAACGACATCCCCAACCGCATCCTGGCACCAGTAAAAACGATCGTGGCACCATTTCTCGAGGGTGAAGGCATTCCCATATTCGGAATGCTCGCCGCCAGTGCCCTCCTGCGCAGCGTCAGCGTTGGCGAAATTGCCAACCGCCTCAATGCAGAAGTGGTCTGCCGTGCCGACAAGCTGGACTTGATGGTAGAGAGCCTGAAAATCGGCGCCATGAATATTAATGCCGCCCTGAAATACTTCTATGAAGGGCAAAATATGGCTGTAGTCACCGGGGGCGATCGTACCGACATCCAGCTCGCCGCCCTAGAAACCTCCACCCAATGCCTGATTTTAACCGGCCAAGTCCGGCCCGTCCCCGCCATTCTCAGCCGCGCCGAAGAAGTAGAAGTCCCAGTCCTCTGCGTTGACCTAGATACCCTCACCACCGTAGAAATCATCGAGCAAACCCTCGGCCAAGTTCGCCTTCACGAACCCACCAAGCTCGGATACATCAAACAGCTCATGGCCGAGCATTTCCAATACGATCGGCTCATCGCCGCAATGGGCCTAGCCACCGCCGCCGTTTAGGGGACCAGGGGACGGGGCAGGGGGGCAGCAGGGTTGCGACCCTGCACGCCATGCCACTTAGCCCGCTATCCGACCTGTCCCCGCGGCGGGGGCAGAAGAGGGCGCAGGCAAGAATAATCGGGCCAGGA
>DVDU01000146.1 GCA_015296065.1 Oscillatoriaceae cyanobacterium M33_DOE_052
CCTGCCCCCCTGCCCCTCCGTCCCCCAGTCCCCAGGTTCCCTGGTCCCCCCATCCCGGAGCTTACCTAAAATCGCATAACCTTTGGAGCTGAGAACACCCACACTACAGATGAAAAAAATGTCCCGGAACGGCGCCACCAAAGAAGGACGCCAACCCAAACTCCTGAATGCTTTAGGGCGAGCGATCGCCACCGGTATGCTGGTGGTGACTGCCACGATCGCCTTTTTCCTCGCCAGTGATATTGCCCTACCCCAGTCAGCAGCCGCTTATCCTTTCTGGGCACAGCAAACTGCACCAGCAACCCCCCGGGAAGCTACCGGGCGCATTGTCTGCGCCAACTGTCACCTGGGCGCCAAACCCACAGAAGTAGAAGTACCCCAGTCTGTCCTACCGGACACTGTATTTGAAGCCGTGGTGAAAATCCCCTATGACACCAGCATTCAGCAGGTGTTAGGGGATGGCAGCAAAGGCGGTCTCAATGTGGGCGCGGTTTTGATGCTGCCCGAGGGCTTTAAAATTGCTCCTGCTGACAGAATTCCCGAAGAACTACAGGAAAAAGTTGGGGGTCTTTACTTCCAACCCTACAGCGAAGACCAAGAAAACATCGTTATCGTTGGACCGTTACCGGGCGAACAGTATCAAGAACTGGTGTTCCCAGTGCTGTCTCCCAACCCGGAAACTGATAAATCCATCAAATACGGTAAGTATTCCATTCACGTAGGTGGCAACCGGGGTCGGGGTCAGGTTTATCCCACCGGTGAAAAGAGCAATAATGGGATTTACAATGCCTCTGCTGCTGGGACGATCGCCCAGATCGCTCCTCAAGAAGGAGGCGGTTATGCCATCACCACCAAAACCGCTGATGGTAGCGAAGTAGTGGATACCGTTCCTCCCGGTCCAGAGCTAACCGTATCCGTTGGCGATACTGTCACCGCCGGACAAGCCATTACCAACAATCCCAATGTGGGCGGTTTTGGTCAGCGGGATGTGGAAATCGTGCTGCAAAGTGCCGATCGCATCAAATGGCTGATGGCATTCTTTGCCCTAGTGACGATTACCCAAATCTTCCTCGTCCTCAAGAAAAAGCAAGTGGAAAAAGTGCAAGCCGCCGAGATGAATTTCTAAGGCAAGGCTACTGTACTGTAATTCCGCGTCGCTCCAGAGGGGCACCAACAACACCAGGGGGGCAAACAATGCCCCCCAATTTTTAATGGTAAATTGTCAATTGTCCTAGGTTTGTAGTTGGGCTTTAGCCCAAACTCCTGTGGGCTGAAGCCCAACTACAAACCCTTTCTGACCAATGACCAATGACCAATGACAAAGGACAAATAACCAATGGCAATTGAAGAAAAATATATAGAAGTCAAAGGACTGAAATGGTTTTATCGCGAAGCGGGGCCAATTAATCAAACAGAACAGCCGCCGGTGTTGCTGCTCCACGGGCTGCCCGCTCAAAGTTACACTTGGACCGAAGTAATGCCAGATTTGGCGGAACGGGGGTATCGAGCGATCGCCCCCGACTGGATTGGTAGCGGCTTATCCGCCAAACCCGACGCCAGAGACTTCCCCTACACCCCCGACGCCTTCATCGACGCTTTGGGCTCTTTCATCGCCGCCCTGGAAATCGAGAAATTTCATCTGGTCATTCAAGGATTTTTAGCCTCTGTGGGGGTACAATACGCCCTGCGTCACCCAGAGCAAATTGCTCGCTTAGCCATTCTCAACGCTCCTGTCACCACCGACGCCAGACTACCCTGGCCCATTCAGCAGTTGGGCATACCCCTAGTGGGGGAAATGATGACCCAAGACCCCCTTCTGGTCGATCGCACCCTAGAAAAAGGTAGCGGTTTTGCCATCTCTGACAAAGACTTAGACTTATATCGCCGTCCCTTCCTCAACTCTTCCGCCGCTGGGAGAGCCTTATTCACTACCGTGCGGCGGTTGCAGCTAAAAACTGCGATGGCAGAAATAGAAGCCGGTTTCTCCTCTTGGCAACACCCCACCCTGATCATCTGGGGACAAGCTGACCCCTGGTTGGACTTCAGCCAAGCCCAGAATCTGGCGAAATCGATCGCCAATAGCCAGTTAGTCCCCCTCGAAGGAGTAGGTCATTATCCCCAGGAGCATTGGTCGCAGAAAGTCAGTGATGCTCTGTTACCTTTTCTCCGCCGCCAAGAGGTTTAGTATTGTTCCATATTGATGTATTTTGATCAAAACCCCCAAAGTTAGTAAAAGGTGCAAAAGAAAGTGATAGGACGCTATCGTTCAATTTTGGCGAGCATTTTGGCACTGGTGATGGTCTTTTTGGTAAGCTGTGGCACTGCGACCGCCACCAAACCCCCAACTTACACCTCAGTCCAACTAGAGCAAATTCAAGATTACCAATCGCGGCTGGGAGTTTTCCGCAACCGGATGACAGAACTGGAAACCTTCATCGGCAACCGGGACTGGAATAATGTAAGGTCTCTCATCCACGGTCCACTCGGTCAGCTACGGCAGGATATGGGCTACATCAGCCGCCAACTGCTGCCTAAAGACCAAAAAGCCGCTCTTCAGGGAGCCAGAGATGTATTCGGGCACCTAGAGGCGATCGACGCCGCGGGTGATACCGGTAACTTAGAGGTCGCCTTCGCCAACTACCGGGAAGCTCTGAAGGATTTTGATGCCTTCACCGCTCTTCTCCCCGCTACTGGTAGCAACTAATTTGTTATGTCTCAGGTTTGTAGTAGGGCTTCAGCCCTCTTTCTCAAATGCGCATTTTTTGGGCTAAAGCCCTACTACGAGCCTTTTTTTGGGCTAAAGCCCTACTACGAGCCTTTTTTTGGGCTAAAGCCCTACTACAAACCTGAGATTGGGCTTGAGATATGACCCATATTGCAATTATCGGATGTGGTGTGGTGGGAGCGGCGATCGCCTATGAACTTAGCCAACTCCCCCAAGCAGAAATCACCGTCCTCGACCAAAACGGTCCCGCCACCGGTGCCACCAGCGCCTCTCTTGGCGTTCTCATGGGTATTATTAGTCAAAAAGTCAAAGGTAGAGCTTGGCAGCTCCGCTCCACCACCATGCAGCGTTATGACAGCCTCATTGCCGAGTTAGAAGCGCTGATCGGTTCAAAAGCATCAGCAAAACCCATTCCCTACAACCGTCACGGGATTATGATGCTGTGCTTCTCTGAAGAAGAGATGGCCAAAAAACGCTCTTTAGCAGACCTCCGCCGCACCCAAGGTTTTAATTTAGAAATTTTATCCCCCCAAGAAATCCGCTCCCACTGTCCCCAGTTAGGAGATTTACCCAATTTAGTTGGTGGCGTTTATTCGCCGGACGATCGTCAAGTTGACCCCGTAGCTCTCACCGAAGCCTTAGTAACAGCAGCCAAAATCCGAGGTGTCAATTTTCAGTTTGGCGTCAAAGTCACGGATTTTGCCTATGAAGGCCCCCCGAACCAGCAACGTGTCACCCAAATTCGCTTTGTCACTGGTCAAATGACAGGGTTCGACTATCAACAACCCCTCCCCCCCTCTCCCCCCCCCCTTTCAAAGGGGGGTAGGGGGGATGGAGAGGCGGGAGAGGAGCCCGGTGTGATGGCACAAGGACAAATGGATGTGGATTTGGTAGTGATAGCAGCGGGTTTGGGTTCTACTCCCCTCACCGCGCAGTGCGGGCGATCGGTAGATATCGGTCCGGTATTGGGTCAGGCTCTACACTTGCGTTTAAACCAGAATTTGGGAAATCCCGATTTTCAGCCCGTGATTACTGGGGATGATGTGCATATTGTGCCCCTAGGAGCGGGAGATTACTGGGTAGGGGCGACTGTAGAGTGGGTCCCAGATGCAGGAGAATTAGTCCCCCAGGCGGAGGCTTTGGAGGCTGTACGACAGCGGGCGATCGCTTTTTGTCCTCAGTTAGCCGATGCGGTTGTCGTCAAGCAGTGGTCTGGTTTGCGCCCGCGACCCCAAGGGCGATCGGCTCCCATCATCGGCCCGCTGTCCGGCTATCCCAACGTTATGCTCGCCACCGGGCATTACCGCAACGGCATCCTCCTCGCCCCTGCTACCGCCCTCGAGGTTTTCCATTGGGTGAAAATTGATAATTGATAATTGATAATTGATAATTGATAATTGATAATTAAAGATTTCATTTGAGTAATGTCAAATAACTCAAATGAAATAATTTACTCATATAAATAATCAGCCATCTGGGACTAGCAAGCTAAGGCTTTGATGTCTTCCTGGGTCTTATCTGCGCTGCTTTCTTGATTAGCGAACCGACTGGTCTGTGAAGCCATCGCATTCGTAAAATTACTTAGTTTCTCACCTTTTTGGATTTTGATTTTTGGACCAGAACTGGCCAAGCGAATCACCATCCCATCGATCACCGGCACCTGCGTGATGGGTCTGAGAGTGGCAGAACCACTACAGTCATCATGCACATAAGTTCCATTCGTTCCCAAATTAACTACCTTCCAATAATTGCCGCTGATCCGATGCAGCTCCAGGTGGTAGCGCGAGACTACAGCGCTATAAATCACTACATCATTATCAGGTGCCCTGCCAATGCGAATTACCGCTTTATCATCAAAGTACCACTTTTGACAGGGTAGAGTTTGTTGGGAATGCAGTAAAGTCAGGTTAATCACCGTCCGTCGCCTCCATCAGATGAATTCGTCACTCTGATAAACCAAGGTGAAGAGCCTATGCGAGAAAATGTTCCCCAATATTTATGAGATTATGGCGATATTCAAAAAAAAATTAGCAAAATTGTCAGGGATATGTATCGTCGAAGACAATACGCCGCCTGAGTCAATACCGGATGCCAAAAACCTGGTTTCCTAGAGAAATTTTCTCACCCCAATTATTACCCCAAATTTCTCAAGGAGCAATAAGTTTTGCTGGGGTGGGGGATAAACCCCTGACGGCTCTCACACCTCAAAGGGGATCATCTGCCTGTCACACAGAACTGGATTTACAATAGCTAAATCCAAGACCTTCAGGGTAGAGGGTTATCCCCCCTCAATATGGATGGCGCGATTTTTTAGTAGGGACAATTGATAAATTGCCCCTGCTAAAGGTTAAACCTTAATTCTTAGGCTCCTACCCCCAAAACCCGCACCAAAAAAGCCAACTCATCCGCAATTTCCTCAATGAGTTTGGCCGTAGGTTTGCCTGCACCATGACCCGCCTTAGTTTCAATCCGAATTAATACAGGCGCATCACCCGCCTGAGCAGCTTGGAGAGCGGCGGCAAACTTAAAGCTGTGCGCGGGTACTACGCGATCGTCATGGTCAGCGGTACTAATTAAAGTGGCAGGGTAGCTAGTTCCCGGTTTGAGGTTATGCAGAGGCGAGTAGGCGTACAGAGCCTGAAACTCCTGGGCATTTTCCGGGGAACCGTAATCAGAACACCAAGCCCAGCCGATGGTAAACTTATGGAAGCGGAGCATATCCATCACCCCCACAGCGGGGAGTGCCGCAGCGAATAAATCAGGACGCTGAGTCATGCAGGCTCCCACCAACAAACCGCCATTGCTGCCACCAGCGATCGCCAATTTCCCCCGACTCGTCCACTTCTGCTCAATCAACCACTCCGCCGCCGCAATAAAATCATCAAACACATTTTGCTTATTCAGCTTCATTCCCGCTTGGTGCCATTCCTCCCCATACTCGCCGCCGCCGCGCAAATTGGGAATCGCCACCACCCCACCCAACTCTAACCACACCATCTTACTCACAGAAAAGCTGGGAGTCAGAGACACATTAAACCCACCATAACCATAAAGATAAGTAGGATTATTGCCATCCAACACAATCCCTTTCTTATGAGTGATAAACATCGGCACACGAGTTCCATCCTTACTCGTGTAAAAAACCTGTTGCGTCTCCCACTCCGCCGGTTGGAAATCCACCACAGGCTGCCGATACACCGTACTTTCCCCCGTCACCATATCGTAACGGTAGATAGTAGCAGGTGTCGTAAAACTCGTAAAACTGTAAAAAGTTTCCGTATCCGAGCGCTTGCCACCAAAACCCCCCGCCGAACCGATACCCGGGAGAGTCACCTCTCGCACCAACACCCCAGACAGGTCAAAAATTTTAATCTCACTGCGAGCATCCTTCAGATAAGACGCCACAAATTGATTATTGACCAACCCCACCCCTTCCAGGGTCTCCGCCATTTCCGGGATAACCTCTTTCACGTCATGGGTGTTGATATCAATCCCAATCAAGCGACCTCGTGGCGCATCCAAATCCGTGCGAAACCAGAACAAATCGCCATCATTATCAATGAAACTATATTCAGCCGTAAACTCAGAAATCAATTCCACTACCGGAGCATCTGGCACCGTTAAATCCCGATAAAAAAGTAGGTTTCTTGGGTCAGTGCCGAGCCATACAGAAATAATCAGGTAATTACCATCCTCAGTCACATAACCACTAAATCCCCATTCTTTCTGGTCGGGACGGTGGTAAATTAACACATCTTCCGATTGCGGTATGGATAGGCGGTGATAATACAGCTTTTGGTAGTAATTAACCGCTTCCAGCTTAGTTTTATCGTCAGGTTCATCATAACGACTATAAAAAAAGCCTTGACCGTCTTTAGTCCAAGAAACACCGGAAAATTTTACCCAGTTAATTTCATCTGGGAGGTTTTCGCCAGTTTCCACATCCAGAACTTTCCATTGCTGCCAGTCAGACCCAGAAATGGAAATGCCATAAGCCATCAAATTGCCATCATCGCTGATGCTCGTAGCCGTGAGGGCAACTGTGCCATCTGAAGAGAGCAGGTTAGGGTCAAGCAACACCCTTGGTTCTGCGTCTGGAGAGTCTAACACATATAAAACACTTTGGTTTTGCAACCCGTCATTTTTGAAGTAAAAATAGCGAGTTCCTTCTTTAAACGGAATCCCGTATCGTTCATAATTCCACAGATTGGTTAAGCGTTGCTTGATTTGCTCTCGCGCTGGAATCGCCTTCAGGTAAGGAAATGTCACCTGATTTTGGGCTTCCACCCACGCCCTAGTTGCCTCCGAGTCCGGGTCTTCCAACCACCGGTAGGGGTCTGGCACCTTGATGCCGTGATATTCATCTACTTGGTCAACTTTGAAAGTGTCAGGATATTTGATGTTGGTCATTTGTCCTTCGTAATTTGTCAATTTGTTATTTGTCCTGAGTCCTTAGTCCTTAGTCATTTGTCCTTAGTCATTTATAGGGGCAACCACGGGGGGAGTGTGGGGAGTGTGGGGAGTGTGGGAAGTGTGGGGAGTAATCTTCCCCCTCCCCCCCCTCTTCCCCCTCTTCCCCCTCTTCCCCCTCTTCCCCCTCTTCCCCCTCTTCCCCCTCTTCCCCCTGCTCCCCTGCTCCCCGGCTCCCCGGCTCCCCGTCTCCCCGTCCCCTCGGGCTCCAATCAAAAAGAACCCCTGCCATCACCAGTGCCAACCAAGACCTCACCCCGCAGCATCCGACCCGCTGCCTCCAATAGCGCTTCCTCCAAATAAGGCTTGGTGAAATAGCCATTCGCTCCCATACTCACCGCCATCTGCCGGTGTTTGTCGGCGCCACGAGAGGTAAGCATAGCAATGGGTAATTTGCACAACACTGGGTCTTTCTGCATATGAGAGAGGAGCTGCAGTCCGTCCATCCTGGGCATCTCGATATCGCAGAACACTAGATGACAAGGGAGACCAGAGCGCATTTTCTCCCAGGCTTCCTGTCCATCCCGCGCCTGTTCCACCCGATAACCAGCCTTGTTGAAGGTCATCGACAGTAGCTCCCGCACGGTGATGGAATCATCCACGATTAACACCGTGGGCTGCTCTACCACTGGCGCTTCTGGTAACGAGGTGTCCGGTGTGGCGAGGGCGCTGGCACGAATCCGCCCTGATGCCAAATCAATCATCTCCAACACGTCGGCGATCGCCACAATGCGGCCATCCCCCATCACCGTCGCCCCAGCGATACCCATTGGCTTCGGCACCGGACCTTCAAGCTGTTTAATCACGATTTCCTGCTCGCCAATCACCTGGTCCACCTGCAGGGCGAGGTAATTACCCGCACTTCTTAGCACCACCACCGAGACCACATCCTCTTCCGCGTTCATGCCATAAACATTGCCACGGCCCAGATGGCGTTTGTAATGCAGCAGGTCCCGCAGGTTTCTAAATGGCAGCATAGTATCGCGCCAGGGGACAAACCTCTGTCCTTCTTCCCCTTCTTGGACTTTCTCCCGAGGCACATCGAGCATATCTTCCACCCCGTCCATCGGGAAGGCGATGCGGGCGCGATCGCTAATACAAACCAGCGCCTTAGAAATACTCAAAGCCAAAGGCAGGCGAATTGTGAAAGTCGTACCCTTACCCAAAGCCGAATCTACCGTGACAGCGCCGCGAATCTCACTAACCTTGTGGCGCACCACATCCAGACCCACACCGCGTCCCGCCAGGTCGTCCGCCTGGTCCTTGGTACTGAAACCAGCTTTGAAGAGTAAATCATACACATCCAGCCGGGACATACTCCGGGCTTCGCCTTCAGAAATCAACCGTTTGTTCCGAGCCGTCGCTTTCACCTTCTCCGCATCAATTCCCGCCCCATCGTCCGAGACAGCAATCACCGTTTGGTTCCCCTGGTGGAAAGCGCGAATCGTAATCTGACCCGTGGGATTTTTCCCCTTCGCCGAGCGAGCCTCCGTAGTTTCAATCCCGTGCGCCAAAGCATTGTTTGCCAAGTGGGTCAGGGGGGAGTAAAGATTCTCCAAAATCATCTTATCCACCAAAGTATCCCGACCTTCAATGACCAAATCCACTTGCTTTTCATGCTCGATCGCCTTATCCCGCACCCCGCGCCGCAGTCGGTCTGCCACATCAGAAAAAGGCACCATTCGGCTCCTAGTCAGCCCCTCTTGCAGCGCGTTCGTCACTTGACGCAACTGCCGCGTCACCTGCTCAGTCTCATCCACCAAAAACTCGATATCAGAAGCTGACTCCCGCACCCGCACGATTAACTCCAAAATCTCTTGGGCTTGAGTGTGGAACGGGGTAAACCGGTCCATATCAAATACACTCAAATCAGACATCCCGTGAGAACTGTCCGCAGAAGTGCTGGCCATAAAGTGCGAACCTTGGCGACCCGCCAGCAGTGCCATTTCCAGCAATACCCGCTCATACAAATCCTGCATCCGCTGCCCCACGTCTGCCAAGTTTTGCACCTGATGCAGCATATTGTCTAAAAACTGCCGCATCCGCTCCTGGTTTTGCTCCAAGCTGTTGCGGTTGACCACCAACTCCCCAACCAAGTTGTTTAGGTTGTCCAGTTGGCGCACCGGCACCCGCATAGTTTGGTCTGCATATTGTGTCCCACCAGTTACTTTCACCGCACCGATCGGCGCTTCCTCAGTTTCCGAGGTTGAGGCTGAGGTATGGACAGATTCGTTCTCCTCCGAGAGAGCAGTTATTTCATTCTGGTGTTTACCCGCCTCACCGCGTAAGGCGCGCTGGCTTTCTAATGTCGCTGTTTCCCGGCTCGGATGCGCTTTCTGCGAATGCCCCGCCCCTATGGCGCCGCTATCAAGGTGAGGTGCGGCAATAGCAATCGTAGTTTTGCCCTCCAGAAGCATCGACAGTTGGTCAAAGACGGCACCTTTAAGCGCCGAAGTTGTTGGGACTTCGGTGAGGAGCATAGACAATTCATTAAATACCTGGCTCTCATTGCCCGCAGTTGCTTCCACTCTCGTGAGGAGCATTTCCAAATCGTCAAAATTCCCCTGATTGTCGCCTTTAGGCATCCGAGTCGAGTCGGATGGTTCATCGAGCAGGGCATCCAACTGGGCAAACGAAGATGCGGGAACTTCCTCTCCCGGAAATAGTGATTCTTCGTCTGGGTTTGGGGGAGGAGATACTGGTTGGGGGCGGGTATTGGCAAATGATTCCCCCATTTCCCTTAAAAATGACTGGTCTTTCTCCCCCCATCTTTCCCCATCTTCCGGGTCAGTTTCGGTATCTTCAAATAATGTAGTCAGACTTTCTAGTAAGTCCGGGGATGGCGACTTTTCTAGCCTCGATCGTTCTGCCACATCCGCGCCAAATAAGTCAATTTCATCCTCGGCGAATAATAATTCTTCCGTCTCATTATCTGCTGTCTTCCTCCAAGCCGAGGCTGGAGCAGCATCAAGTGATTCTTCTTCAGTGCCGCTGGATAAGCCGTCCCCAAACAGCTCATCTAAAGAATTATCTTCATCAGAAAATATTCCTGCGTAAGTGGGGGCTTCGCTGGCTTCTCGGGCAGAATTATCCTCTATGAAGAGCGCTAATTCTTCTAAGTTATCGCCCGCTTCTGCCTGGTCAGTTTCTGGGGAAATTGTGAGTAAATCATCAAAATCTAAAGTAGCGGCTATATCAGGGTCTTGGTGGGATTCTAGCCAATTGTCATTATCAGCAAATTCGATGTTTTCAGCATCCTGGTGGCTGCCATATTCATCTTCAGCCGGGGGCGCTGACGACCAAGGCAGTTCATCAAACAAGCTATTCAATTCTTCTAACTGCGGCAGCGGCCCCGATATGGCGCTGTGGGATTCAGCTTCTAGGACTTGTGGCTCGTCTGAAAAGATTTGCTCAAAGTCATCTATTAATGCGGGTGGCTCGTCGTCATCAGAGGATGATAATGATTCAAATACAGCGCTATTATTCTCCACTTCCTCCGTGGGTTGGGGGGATATCTGGGGGAGGGAGGGTATGGTATCCCCATATTCAACCTCTCCAAACCAGTTTAAATCTTCTCTGGCAGAATCCCGGTCGGATTCTTCATCAAATAGCAAGTCTGAAAAATCATCTGTAGTCAAATCTCCGGCATTACCAGAGGTAGCATCTCGGTTTTGACCATTGTCTGCCTCTAGCCTGCTTACTTCATCTAAAATTTCTTCTTCTGACCAGGTTTCGTCCAATTCCGGCACATCCCCACCAAATAAATTGGCCAACCCAGTTAACCAGTCGCTCGCTTCTACATCCTCATGGTGAGGGCGAGCATGGGATGTGGTCATTTGTCCTTTGTCATTTGTCATTTGTCCAAAAGTCCTTTGTCAAAAGTCCTTTGAATTGATAATTGTCAATTGATAATTATCAATTATCAATTATCAATTATCAATTGTCAAAATTAATGCCTTTCTCCGGCATCAACGCGGAAGCGTTCCACAGATGTGAGCAAATCGCGGGCGACTCCTACCAGGTTTTGCAGGGAGATAGATACTTTTTGGGATTCTTGGCTGGTTTCTTGGGCTGTGAGTTCTACCGCCTGCATCACCTGGGCGACGGCGCGGGCGGTTTCGTTTTGCTCCACAGTATCAGCGGTGATGGAACGCACTAGCACATCAATTCGGTTCGTCACCTGGATGATGCTTTCTAGGGCTCGCTTGGCTTCTTCTGCCAATTTGGTGCCTTGAATTACCTGTTGCTGGCCTTCTTCCATCGCCTGCATCACGGCGTTGGTTTCGCTTTGGATTTGCATCACGATTTGTTCGATGTCTTTGAGGGCTTTGGCGGAGCGATCGGCTAGCAGCCGCACCTCATCCGCCACGATGGCAAACCCCCTTCCGGCTTCCCCAGCTCTGGCGGCTTCAATACTGGCGTTCAGAGCCAGCAAGTTCGTCCGGGAGGCAATGGCGGAAATCAAGGCGACGATTTTGGAGATTTCCTGGGAAGATTCTGCTAACCGCTTGACTTTGCGCGTGGTTTCGGCGACGGTTTCCCGCACCTCCAAAATCCCTGCCACCGTCTGTTCCACCTTTTCCCCACCGCGCAGGGCGATTTCTGAGGCGGAACGGGCCACATCTTCTGCCTCTTTGGCGCTTTCCGCCACCCGCTGAATGGCATCAGTCATTACCTGCACCGAATTGAGGGTGGCGGCTAATTCTTCCGCTTGGCGCAAAGCGTCAGAAGACAAGGCGCGGGCAAAGTTTTCGCTATCTGTAGCACTTTTGGCTACTTGTCGCGCCGCCAATTTCACCTGCAGCACGATTTCTCGGAGGTTCTGGATGGTGAGGTTAAACGAGTCAGCCACCGCACCTAGTACATCGGCGGTGACTTCCGCTGCCACGGTTAAGTCTCCTCGCGCTGCACCTTCTACGTCGTCGAGGAGGCGAATCACTTGCCGCTGCAAGTCTTCTTTGGCTTGTTCGTGTTCCTCGGCGCGGCGGGTGACTTCGGCGGTGACGGAGGCGATGTTGCGGGCCATCAAGTTAAACTTATGCGCCAGAGTGCCAAATTCATCTTCTGAAATCGCTGTGGCTCTGGCGGAGAAGTTGCCCTGAGACATGGCCTCAAATTGACGCTGCAAATCGTCGGTGGCTCGCCGCATTTGTGATGCGGTGCGGGTTCCTAGCCCTGCGGTAGTCAGGACGGCGGCGGCAGCCCCTGAAACCGCCATCAGCGCGTCCTTAACCTGGGGAATCTGCACGGTGGCGGTGGCATGGGAGACGATCGCCACCGCCACCGCTGACGCTGCCCCACCAATCAAAGACACCCAGAGCCACTTTTTCCCCATCTCGGCATTTTCTAAAAATGCCAAGGGACTGGTTTCCGACTGGGATTCGGCGCTGGCATTCACCGCGTCGGCGCCATAAAAGGGCACGTTTTCCCCGGTGGTGCCAATACTGACAAATTCCTCGGTGCCAATCAAGCCGGAGTTGTCTTTGCCGGAACTGCCTCTGTAGGGTGTGGCGCCCGCATCGCCATTAAAATCGGGCATAGCGGTGGATAGCCCAAAGCCTGATGAGGTGGTATTGGAGCCGGTGGTGTCTTCAGACAAATCGAAATTGGGGATATTTACGTCGTCGAAGAATTCGTCCTCATCGAGAAAATCGGGGTTTTTGGCACTCGCCCCATAGGCATCGCCGCCCATTGCGAAGGGGGGGGCGTCTAAGTCGGAGAAATCCATCGATCGGGCTTTTGGAGAGGTTCCCGTCACTTCTCCGTTTCTGCTTGACCGGGCTCCTGACCTTCTCGGGGCGTCAGCGTCCCTCATGTCGCTATTAAATGAAGCCTCTGAGGCGGCTCCATAGGATGAAGAGCCAAAAGCCTCGTCAAAGTCCGAGGCGTTGTCGGTGTCGTCGTGCAAGGGCACCATCCTGGTGGGACCTAAATCGGCGCTGGCACCAAACCCTCCTGAGACAAAGGTTTTGAGGTCGGCATCTTCATCGGAGAGCCCTGTGTCTGGTTCGATGTTTCGGTTCCGCCTGCGTGCTACCCGTCCTCGATCGGCGCGGGGTGATTTCTGCTGGTCAGCGCTACTATTGGGGGTGGCATCGGCCAAATCTTGCATCCCCATCAGCAAAGTTGCTTCCTCACCATCAGACATGGACCGGCTGGACATGGGCGGGAACCTCTCTAATGCCCCAGCGCTGTCTAAATCGGAGGTTTCTTCTTCGTCCGGACTGTCTGACTCTGAATCGAGATACATTGCTGCCGCAGAGGCTGTGGAGTGCCAATCGGAGTCCGATCGAGCAAAACCGTCGCTGTGAGAAGGATGGGGGGCATCCATGCCTTCGTCAAACTGGGCAAAATCATCATCTGCCTCGGATTCCATTGCACCCATGCTTTGCCGACCTGACGGTGCGAAGTTGGCTTCGGTTTTCATTACTGGCGGTCTTGGGGTTTCATTGAGTACCTCCAACTCCGGCATTCCTAGTAGGTCTGGCATCTCGGAACCGGGCAAGAAGTCTGGCAGGTCGCTTTCTTCGGGCTCGCTCCATTCGGTCTCTTCTACTGCCGCCAGCAGCTCTTCATCGATCGCGAATGGCCCTAAGTCGAATTCGGGTAGGGCGGCAGCTTCCAGCGCGGAGTTTTCATCCCCAGGGGTTTCTAGGGAGGAGGTGGCAAAGGGATTTGCTAAGTTATCTTCAGGTTCTTGGTCAAAGTCGGGCATCGGGGAAGCCTCTTCTGAAGGCTGAGGGAAGGGCATAGCTTCTTCTTCCGGTGCCAGCTCTTCTTCGGAGGTGAGCCATTCATGTAGTGAATGCCCATTATTGAGGCCGATCGACTGTAACTCCTCATCGTCTGAGTAGCGATCGCCGTTGCCGGGGGGCGCGGTTCGGCTTCGCTCACTGGACGGGGGGACGGGGTGCGGATTTTCCTGCTCAAATTCTTCTAAAAACTGGTCGGAATCAGTCTTTAAGTTTTTGGCGGCTCCGATTTCTGCCTTCTGTGCGGAATCCGAGGAGATGGGGTCGAGGTCTAAATCCATTGCCTCAAATTCGTCAAACTCAGATTCTATATTGGCTGCGGGGAGCCCCTGTTCATAGATCCCATCCGAGTCTGTGTCTAGCAAGTCCTCTATTAATAGAGGTTCTTCGGGCAGGGGGTATTCTTCTGTGGAACCGGAAAAATCATCTAGCATCTCGGGTTCCATGAGCCCACCAGAGGCACTGGCGGCCACAGAGGGCCGAATCCCGTAAGGGGTTGGATTAGCTACGCCGTAAGGCGTCGCTTCAGCCAAGGGGTCAGATTTGGCGCCATCATCGCCGTTGGTGTCATAGTCTAAATCCAGGTCGCCGTCTTGCAGTTCTTCTAAATATTCCGCATATTCTTCTGTGGAGGCTTCACTAAATATACTGGAGGCAGACTCATCGGGCACATGACTGCTGTCGATTCCCGATGCCTCCTCAAATACGGACCCTCCCTCATCAGGAACGGCATATGCTCTGGCATATTCGAGTCCCTGGGTGGCCTCTTCCACCAGCGTCGGGTCATCAGTGATATTCAGCACCCACTCATATCGCGCCGCTGCTACATCGTATTGGGTTAGGACGTAGTAAATATGTCCCTGAAGTAGCCAAAATTTTGGCTCTTCGGGTTCTTCTAGCACCAGTTGGTTGATGATGCTGGCGGCTGTGTCATATTCGCCGTTGCTGTAGGCTGTACAGGCTTTTTCGTACTCCACTGCATAATCAGTTTGCATAGTCCTCACCGTTGACGCCAGTTCGCTTTCTCGCCGCCCCGGGGGAGGGGGGGGAGGGGGAGACGGGGAGACGGGGAGACGGGGCAGAGGGGGGGAGCAGGGGAGCAGGGGAAGAGGGGGAAGAGGGGGAAGATTATTCCCCACACTCCCCACACTCCCCACAATCCCCACACTCCCCACACTCCCTCTCTCCCTTGCTCCCCTGCTCGTTGTGGGGTCTCCAGAAGGCGGAGGAGCGGTTTGCTCGAGTATGGGAAAGGTATGGTAGCACGGAGATGATTTATGTCACCCAAGGTATGAGAGCGCGCTTTCAATGCCTTTCCCCTGAATCCCCACAACTCCATTCAGATTCCCATCACCCCCAATTCCCCAAATTCCCAGTCTCTGGTGTCTCCCTTCCACTGCTCACTCGGTTAATCAATTGGCCCACCGGGGTGAGGTGAGAATGGCATGGCTGTTTAACAGCCGGAGAAATTGCCCGGAATCTTCGCCTAAAACCCATTCGCCTTTGAGCAGCGTGGGCTCGATCGTCGAGGCCATGCTAGGAGGCCGAAGTTGTTCGGCGTCACGCCAAGCCATTCCGCCAATTTGATCTACCGCTAACCCTAGTATAGTGTCTTGCTCTTCCACTGCAATCACGGGAATTTCCGCTCTATCGGTATTCAGCGGTGTATCATCCAAAAATTGACCCAAGTCAGCCACCCAAATTACTCGGCCTCGCAAGTTCAGTGTACCCAGGAGCAAGGGAGATACGTTGGGAATTGGTGTAATCTGTTCTGGCGACGGTTCCATTACCTCCCGAATCTCTGTTGCTCTCAAGGCAAACTCAGCTCCTGAAGGAATGTAAAACCGCAGGTATGATTCACCTTCTCTAGCGCCAATTTCTTGGAATTCCTGCCCTTGGTCTAGGCCGCTACCAGTGAAAAAGTCGGAATTGCCTACCATAAATCTAAATGTTTTGCTTAATAATTAATAATTGTTAACTTTTAATTCTATCGCCTCCACGGGGCTACTTCTGGCTCCCTGTGGCTGGGTGTGTAGAATATCGAATTTCCTCCTACATCTGTGGGAGACTCAGCGGCGGCTTGATTGCTATGCTTCCATTCGTAAGGATTGGGGTTGGCTACCAGTGGCGATCGGGCTGGGACTATACGTGGTGTCAGCATCGCACCCCCTAGCCACGCAGCAGCTGTTTGACAGTTCCTACCAGTTCTGTAGGTTGAAAAGGTTTGGCGATGTAGGCGTCAGCACCTTGTTTCATCCCCCAGTAGCGATCGAATTCTTCCCCTTTCGAGGAACACATCACCACGGGCAGATTCTGGGTTTTCGGATCTGCCTTCAAACGTCTGCACACTTCATAGCCATTCATGCGGGGCATGACAATATCCAATACCACTAAATCGGGGCAATGCTCTTGAATGCTCTCCAAGGCTTCCACGCCATCACTGGCTACGGCAACTGTTAACCCACTACCTTTGAGGAGGGTGGAAATCATCTCCCGTTGCGTGATGCTATCTTCCACAACCAGAACTGTACTCATATGTTAACTGTGTTACAAAGCTGAAAGCTGGCTCAAAATACGAACGGGTTTTCTCTGATCGGAACAGGACTACCGGCGTTGCATCGGCGCCGGGAGCGGCTTTGCAGAAAGCACCTAGGGACTTGTATTGTCAAGCGCACTATCGGGTGCCTGACGCCCCTACGGGTTTCACCAACGCGGAGGCAGACTTGACTGGGAGTCGGCTTAAGTCGAGGCTTCACCTCGACTCGTTTCACCAGCACGATCGCCGGTTGGATGCAACGCCTCCCCTGCCGGTAGTGGCGAGGTTTGGGCTGTTGATTTTTCCCCTCGTTGGTGGCGAGTCATGCCTCCCTCTTTTGGTTGTGGGTGGGTAGGGATGGGTGCCAAATCTGACTTGTACTAAACACAGCTTACTTGACGGCGGTTTTTTCGGTAGAAGTAAAATAGATATTATTATACTGGCACCTCACCGGGGTTGATCGGATGTTCTTCTAAGCGCCAATCTAGGCTTTGTTTTGTGCCTGTTGTCCCCTTCCCTGAAGAATTTGGCTGAGGGAAAAGCTCTCCCTCTGG
This sequence comes from Oscillatoriaceae cyanobacterium M33_DOE_052, assembly GCA_015296065.1. GTDB lineage: Bacteria > Cyanobacteriota > Cyanobacteriia > Cyanobacteriales > Laspinemataceae > Koinonema. The sequence continues at coordinate 17,038 of DVDU01000146.1, forward strand.
CAAAAGCCTTCTTGGTCACGGACAAAGGGCGGTTAGTCCATGCAGCTACAATGCTGGCCGGACACAGCTCCGGGGTTCGGGCTATTACGGCACGCAGAGCCCAAAATCTGCCCCCAATGCTTCCATTCTAGAAGGGTTCTGTGCCAATATGTCCCAATCGATCGAGCGACTAGGGGCTCTTGGCGCCAGATCCGAGTTGGGGTTAACCAACAATATCTCTGTGCCACAGCTTCTTCCTGTGGTCGTCTGGCGTGGTTGGGGGAAAGCCAGCCGCCCCTATTATAGTTCTTTCTCCCTCGGTGAGAGCCTATTGCTCCTGCTGGAAAACTGCATCCCTACTCAGCATCATCAGCATTCCTCAATCCGCCCCCGACTATGGCAATGCCAGCACACCCAAATCCGATCGCTCGGCGATGGTTTCCCTGGATTACCGCTTTTTCATATGAATTCTTGCTTCACTCATATCTTAGTCGCTACGGGCAATTCCCCCGTACCCCCATCCGGCGCGGAGATGTTCATCCTCGGTCCCACCACGGGATATCCTGGTATGGAGGAAAATGCAGCCTAAGTTTCGCTCTCCAAAACATCTGCTAACAAGCTGTCCTCTGAGGAGGAGATTTCCCGATTTCCCGGTCCGATGTGTTTTTCCACCAGCATCAGTAATTCACTTTCAACAAATGGCTTGGTGAGATAATCGCTAGCGCCCACCATTCTGGCTTTGACACGATTGATAAATCCATCTAGCCCAGTCAGCATAATGATGGGTGTTTGGCGAAAGGCTGTAGAACGGCGCAGCATGGCGCAAATTTCATAGCCATCCAGTTCCGGCATAGTAATATCGCAGAGAATCAAATCTGGTTTGAGCTGAAACACGAGGCTTAAGGCTTTGAGGGGATTAACGATCGCCCTCGCTTCATACCCTTGTTCTTCGAGAATGTACTCCACAGTTTTCCCCACGGCGATGTCATCATCGATACAGATGACTCGGGGAATCTTTGTCACCAAATAAGGTGGCGCCACTGGATCCGATTCAGGATAAAATAGCTGCACCAATCCGAGCTGAACAAAAGGGTAAATGGCTCTGGCCACAGTTAAGATATCTCGATTCAAGTACCGAGACATCTGGCGCAGGTTAGTTTTGCCATCGGCCCATCGGCTGAGATTATTAAAGGTATTTTCCGGTAGTGCCTGACGCATTTGGTTGGCGTCAGAAATGGCGGGGCATTGATTCGGCGATTGGATGTAAGGATGAAACTGCTTCCACTCCTGCACTTGCTTGATAATTTTCGCTAGGAGCTGGCCAATCTCCAGGGTAATCAACTGGGGAGCCAGTGCTGGGCCCATCTCGAAGATAAATGACCCTTGGTGGATGCTCAGCAAGTCGAAGAGGGTTTCACGCACCATCCCTTGCAGGATGCTGCGTCCTTGGGCTGGCGTCAGGATTTGATTTTCCAGCAAAGCCCACAGATAGCCATACTCCAAAGCGTTGCCAGAGGAAATGGATATGTTGCCCAAGGCATCTAAGGCTGATTCTAGGTTGTAGCGACGGAGGTAGTCTCGCAACCTTAACTCTCTGAGATCGCTATCCCCGGCATAAACTATCTGGCCATTGACGAAAAACACTAACCAGGAATGCCCAGATGATTGCCCTCTGGGATATAGGGAATAAGACCGCTCACCACTGGCGCCCATTGACCAAGCCTCGACAAACATTTCTCCCGTTCGCTGTCCCAACTCAATGAGTTGCAAGATGCTGCGGATATCAATTTCATTCAAATTTCCCTGCATGAAACTAAAATTTCCCTTTGTACTGTCTGGGTTTCACCCGCACCGAACCGTCAGGGACAGCGTTGCTCTCGATCGGCACCGCTTCACGGAACTGGCGCTGTCGCCCCTGGTTTAACTGGATATAGCTAGCTGTTAATTTAATCTGCTTCTCCATCGCCCCTTCTGGATGTAGGTAGTCACTCCTGGATGTTTTTAGCCTCGAGGACTTCCCACCTGCATCCAGAAAACTTCCGGACACGTTACCTGGTTCTGGGTTCTTGCTGGAAAGCATCCTTCATTACTCTGGATCTCAACCGTTCCAAGATGTGGTTGGCGGTGCGATGCGGATGCAGGCTGCTTTAAGTAAGCCTATGGATTAAAGATTGCAGGAGTCACTTAAGGATCAAAAAAATCACCAGAACTTTTCGGTGCCCGAGCCGCACAGTGTGGAACTGTCCCCCCAGACACAGTGGTTTCAGGTCAGGTTTTACTAACAAACGCATCGCTTTCCTCGCATCACACACACTACAGACACACTACCTCCCGCAGGGGTGGTGGGCGCTGGGCTGAGAAAGGGTGGGTGGTTCTCCCTTAGCGCTGGGTGGCACGGCCACCTTTGGCGGGAGCTAGGATGGGCGGTGGTGGTTCCGTAGGGGGCGAGTCCGCCCGCACTCTTGCGGCTCTAGCGGCGAAGCTATGATACTATTTTCCTGTAAACCGGCCAATATTGGACAAAAGAAAACATTGATGCCTCTTGGTGGCCAGCCTCATAGATGTTATAGATCGCGCCCTCAGACTGATTCATCTGCCGTTACTCCATCTAGGAGATAGCGGCGTGAACAGAGCATTCTAGCTTTACTTAATTGCCAGTGTTGGGCTAGGAGGCTGTAGCTGCCAGCACCGCGATCGACTGGCTTCGCCGGAAGTGCCCCACGATGGAGATATTTTCGGGAGTTGTTTGCCGTTAATCCCCCTGATAGTGCTATCAATAGGTCTAAAATCTAGAATAGTATAAGCTGTAGTCTTCCTTCGGGGTGATGGTCGGTATTTCTACCCCCCAAATTCTCCAGCAGCTTTCACCGCATCGATGCTGGCACAACGCTCATATGCGGATCTGGCCCGAAACGCCAGTCCAAGCGAAGCGTACCCTGACGGTGTGGCTAACGCGAACCGAACGCCGCAAGGCGTCGCGTTAGCTAGGTCTGTGAAGCGTCCCCTTACGGGGTTCGGGGTATGGCATCATCACGATCGTCAATCTAACTTATCCCTGGTATCTTGATGATCAGGCGCCCCTACTCAAGGTGGCTTCACTTCGGGTTGATCTTCTCCCCCATATCTTGATGCTGCCTCACCCTGACTACTCTGATGGCAGATGTTTTGGGACTGGCAACACCGTAGGCACTCATGGTAAAATCCCATCGGAAGCCTATGGCTACCAATTCAGGTAAGGGAGAATGGCATTCAACTACTATGGAGGAAAATGGCCTTGTACCCGTAAACTGGGTTTAAGAATCTGCTAAACCACGGGGAAGGTTTAGTTAAGAGTTGGGCATAGACACGGAAGAGGACAAGCTCAAGTGCTGTATCTAGCGGAAGTACAAAAAAAGACTGGGGTTTTTGGCGGTGGTAAGGCAGAACTTAAGCTGCTTGCCTTTCAGCGCGGTGAGAGCTGGACTGCTGTGCAAGGTGATGACACAATCCAAGCTGAGGAAGCCAGTGCCTATAACCCTGGCGCACTGGTATTAGTTGACCTGAATGCAAGCAAACAAGTGCAGAAGGTATATCAGGATACTGCTCGGCAAATGGTGGGCATTCTGCAAAATTTCTCCCGCATCCAAGAAAAGTTTAAAAATAAGGAGGAAGAAATTGAGCAGTGGAAGGTGTCCCTAGAATACCAGGGTGATGTACTCCGCCAGCGGGAAGAGGAAATTGAGGCGAAGCTGCAGCAGCTCGAACATATCCAGGAAGAGTCAAACCGCCTGGAACAGCAACGCCAAGAGATTGAAAGCGCCCGAGAGGAATCTTTGCGGCTCCGTGATCAACTTCTTGGCAACCGCACAGAGCTTGACACTGCCTGGGAGCAGGTTCGCAGCGAAATGCAGCGGATCGAGGAACTTCAGTCCCAAATCAATAGCTCGGCGGCGCAACTGGACGAACAACTGGCGGCTCACTTGCGCTCATTGCTCGATTATTTGAATACCACGGTGCCTTCTACGGATGCTGTCCGCACACACTTGAATGCGGGAGTGGAAGTGGTCACATCGGGTCAGTCTCTCTTGGATGAACTCTGGCAGCGATATGAACAAGACCGCTCTACTGTGGAATCCCAAAAGGCTGATGTAAAACTCCTGGACTCGGAGCTAAAGCAGGAGTGGGAGCAGTGGCATCAAGCGCAAACGGCGCTGGAGCAATCCCGCGCTGATTTGCTTTTCAAAGAAACTGCTCTCAATGCCAAGCTCGAAGAGGTGGCGGCGGTCAAACAGCAACTGCTTTCGGCGGAAGAACTCCACCAGCAGCTTTTACTCCTGTCTGATGGTGGCGAGTCGGTGAATGTCAGCGATAAGGTTGATGTGCCAGCTTTAGAGAATATGCCTTTGGAGGAGCTGCAAGGGCAGGTACAAGCTCGTCAGCAGGACTTGGAAGGTTTATTCCGTTTTGTCAACAGTCAGGAGGAGGAGCTGACTCTCCAGCGTCAGGATATTGAGGAGCTGCAAGCTAAGCTATCTCGTTCTAGTGAGGGGGAGCGTCCCGGCTTGGAGGCGGAACTGGCGGACCAGCAGGAACAATACAATATGTTGAATGAAACTCTGGTGGGTCAGCGCCGCAATCTCCGTGAACGAGAGGAAATTTTGTCTAAGCACCAGGAGGTTCTCTGGCGTCGCTTGGGAAATCCTCCGGGTTTGGGGAGGAGCAAAAAGTTGGATGTGAAACCGGCACTGCAAAAAGTGGAGGCTTTGCGCCAATTTTTTGGGGCAGCAGTGCAAAACCTCACTGGTTCGGTGGAAAGTCTCCAGCAAAGTATCGGGGAACTCCGGGAGACGGTGACTCAAAAAGCGGCGGCTCAGGAGGGTAAGCAGCAGGAGTTGAAGGAAAAAGAGTCGGCGTTGGCAACGAGGGAGCAGGAGGTTCTGGAACTGGCGGGGCGAGTTAGCTTGTATCAGGAGATGTTGCAACCGGAACGCGATCGGCTGCATTCTCTGCACAAAAAGCTCGAAGAAATCGGCGCGGCGATCGCTCATGTGGATGAAACTAAGGATTATCAGCAGCAGGCGATTACTCAAATCCGTGATGCCCTGATGCCAATTATCTCCCCTAGTGCTTAAGTCGTTGCTTTGATTGGCGGCTGGGGTGGGCTCCCAATTAATTGCTGCTGCCACTGTCTGCTAGTGTCACCCAGTCCCCCTCGACTCGGGCAATCAGCCCACCGGGGAACGGATCTGTCTGTTCCCGGTTGGGCGCGTCAATCAAAGCGGTGAGTTTTTCTACCTGCTCAAACCTGGGAGCCCTCCCCATTACTTGCCCTAGCCACTGCCTCATGGCTCGCCGCTGCAAACCCAGGGGGGCCTCTCTTAACACTCGGCGATTAATTTTTGATTCGCTCAAGACATTTTCCTCTCTGACTCTCTCCCGACTTGGGAGAGAGGGATTGACATTAGTGCTATTTTGTGGTAAGGCTCTGGCCAGCAGCTCGGCGGCAGCTTGTTGTAAATATTCCACATCGGCGCGCAGAAGTTCTGCGGTTCGGGCGAGATTTTGTTCCACTTGGGGGTTGAAGTTTTGGGCTAGGTAGGGGAGCAATTCGCCTCGTATTCGGTTGCGGGAATATTGCCAATTTTGATTGGTATCGTCAACCCAGATTTCTATACCCTGTGATTGGCAAAATTCCCCGGTTTCTAGGCGGCTGATTTCTAGCAGGGGCCGCACCAGGAAAACTGATTCGGTGAGGGGTTTTTGCCAAGCGATCGAGAGTAAGCCATCGGCTCCTGTCCCCCGCACTAAATTAAATAATACGGTTTCGGCGATATCGCTTCTGGTGTGACCTGTGGCTATGAACGAATAATCTGCATCTTGTGCTATTTTGGTGAGCGCTTCATAGCGCCACTGGCGGGCTTGTGCTTCTCCTTGGGGTGGGGTGGTGCCTGCATCTTGAAGGTGAAATGGCAAACCCCAATTCTGGGCCTTGTTTTCTACATCGCTAGCATTTGCTTCGGCGTCCGATCGCCAGCGATGGTTACAGTGAGCCACTCCCAACCGCCAACCCCACTTCGGCTGTAAGTCTAGCAGCAGTTTCAGCAAGCATAGGGAATCCTGACCCCCCGATACTGCTACCAGTATGGCCTTATCCCGGGGCAGCAACTGCCTCTTTCTCAGGGTTCGGTGCAGGCGATCGTGTATCCTTGTCCATCCGTCATTAGTCATTAGTCATTCGTCAAAAGTCATTAACAAACCTCACACAAAATCCGCCTGAGTCAAACTAGGCACATCCACACCCTGAACCCGAGCCAAAAACTCATTAGTTACCCGATTTTGAATCACCACATCCCCCCCATTCTGCACCATACTTAAATCATCAAACCCCAACGAAGGTATCAAATCAAACACATCCTCACCAGGGACAAAATCAGAAATAACATCCGCCAAAACCACCATCATCCCTCCCATACCATCAGCTAGAACAAACACATCCCGTCCCACACCCCCAGTCACAGTATCCACACCAGCCCCACCAAACAAATAATCATCCCCCAAATCCCCAAACAACTTATCATTACCCGCCCCACCATATAGGCGATCGCTCCCCATCCCCGCGAAAATCACATCATCATCATCACCACCATCCAAATAATCCTCACCATTGCCACTCAAAATCTGGTCTAACCCAGCACCACCTGTGATATAATCCGCACCATTCCCACCCAATAACACATCATTACCCGCCCCACCATCTAAAGCATTATTTCCCCCACGCGCATTAATCACATCATCGCCAGCGGAACCCACCAGATTATCATCCGCCGCTGTCCCCACCATACTCCCTGGTGTGGGCAAACTCTCCACCAAACCCACATTATCATTATCCGCAATATTCACCGTAATCCCA
>DVDU01000261.1 GCA_015296065.1 Oscillatoriaceae cyanobacterium M33_DOE_052
CCAGTGGCAGTAAGGCACTATTCCCCAGTAAAGGTTCTGGGGATTCTTCCCATAACCGAATCACCTGATATCGGTGGCGGGTGAATTCCGTGCGAAATTCCGTCTCAAATACCGCCTGGTTGCTGGTAGGAACTAGCCAAATCAACACCTGCCTCACGGGTAGTCCATATTGCCACTGTAAGCGGACGGAATAGTTGAGCATCCGCAGAGGCATCGGTCTATCTTGGGGCACTCTCACCTGAAATTCTAAATGCTGAATTTCTGGGCCGCTTTTTAGGAAAATAACTGAATCCGCCCGAATTGGTTCGAGGGTGAGTTCAGTTTTTAAGACTTCAACCGGGGTGGTTATGGGTTGTTTCAAAGCCCAAGCGGCAATTTGTTGGGGGTATTTTTCCGCTAGGTATTTGCACAGGTTGTCATAACACATAATTAGTCTAAGTGTAAGGTTTGGGGAGGCTATCTCTCAGTACGAGAAAAATCCCGGAGGGTGAGGCAGCCCCCCCATTTCAAATTTTACCAGAAAAGCCGGAAAAAGTTTACCCTTATATATCAGGATTGATGTTTCAACCTTGGTCATGGAAAGGGGAAAAATTAGAACCCGCTTTCCCCTTTCCATTGTTGGGGTTTGTGATGGCTTTGTTGCTGAGCGGGTTCTCTTCCGTGGGCGCCTGGTATTTGGCCAAAGAAACGATTAAAAAAAGGCGGTAGGGAAAACCCTACGGCATCACATCATCGCCTCTAAGGCACTCTGCAAATCGGCGGTCAGCTCTGACACAGCCGATCGGCGATTGGTTTGATACGCATCCCAGCGGTTTGTCACCGATAGGGGTTCTCCCACCTGCAATACTACCCTTTGCTGACCGAGCAACTCCCCAGCAAAGGGACTACCCCTTTTAATGCGGGAGATAGTTTTAGCCACCAGCAACGTGGTCTCGGCAAACCGCTCGAAGGTGGGGTTTTCGCGCACATACTGACCCGTAACCGCCACAAAACTTTCCACTAAGCGCATATGCCACATCCGCAAGTTGGCTTCCTCGGCGACTAGGTTAGCCAGTCCCCGCTCTACGGGGGAGAGGGCCTCGGGGTTTTCGATGTCTTCTCGGTAGATACAATCCCAGCCTGCTTGTTCCAACCGCCGACACCGATCGACCAAGCCACCCTTGGGCTTGATATCAAAATACTGTTCTGCTACCTGCAAAGCCACATCTAAGATTACCTTCAGTCTTCCCGGCAATTCTGGCTGATTATCTTTGGGGATATCTTGATGATAAAATTGCCGGTAAAAATCCTCCATTAATGATAGCAAGTGATTGCCTAATCTAATCAAGCGTGGGTATAATTCTGAGGCTTTGGGATTGATAGTTCTGTCTCCCGGCAATGGTGGTAAGCCGCAGTCAGATTCCATTGCCGTCATCAACGCTTCTAAGGCTTCCCAGTTTTCTTGTAAATAATGATATTTAATGCCGAGGGGGACGATAAAAACTTCTTGGTTGGTGCCAGCTTTGTGCAAGTCTTCGGCGCACCAAAAGGCCATTTGAGAAATTCCGGGCTCGATCGGGCTGATGATTTCATTATGACCGTTAGTGGCGCCTTCGGGGGCGGCGGCGAGGGGAAACTTTCCGGTGGCGAATAGTTCTCTAGCTGTGCGTAAACCGAGGCGATCGAGCTTACCTCGCAAAATCGAGATCCCACCAAGCTGGGAAAATAGCCAACCTACCGCAGGACCTGCCCAGAGGGGAATCCCCCGATCGTACAGAAAATGAGCGTGAGTGGGTTGGGTGAGGGAGATATTCGCAGTTTTGGCAGCTTGGGGGAGCAAATGCCATAGGGTATAGACAAGCGCCAACGGGTCCCGGATGCTAGGATGGCGAAAGGCGATGATAAATCTAATCTTGCCTTGCTCAAATTCCTGGTACAGTTGTGCTAGGCGTTCCAAGTTTTGGCCTTGAATCTCTGCCAAAGGCGATCGCAAACGAATCCATCCCGGTAGCAGAACCCTCACCACCTGCAACACCATAGGGTTAAACGCCGGAGCAATGAACTTTAAAGGCGGCTGAGCTTGGTTAATCACATTTGCCATAATCCATCAATCTCCCATTATTCACCAATTCATTCTAAGACTTCTCCCTAGAGTCTAGGAGCGCACCAGAGACCTAAATCCCAACTACCACCCCTAGAGATTTAGGGGCACAGCATCATTAATCTATCCCTTAGACGAGAGCCGTGTCCCTAACCATAACTGCGTTGCTATTCACAGCTAAAGCCCAACTAGCAGAAGGCGTTCTCTCATTCCCAAGATTCCAGCTCTGCCAGCCAATTTTGCACAAAAGCCACCACCTCTTGCCGCCGGGATTCAAAAGTTGCCGCAATCCAAATAAAACTCACCCCCGCGATTAGTCCTACTATCCACTTCAGTAAAGCATCTCGCACCGCCAAAATCACCATCTCGTAAAAAACATTCAGCAAAAACACTAATGTTCCTACATACAAAAACGCCCGCACTCGCAGCCATAAACCCACCATCATGGTAGCAGCACTAATTCCCCCCGTTACCAGCCAATGCGCTGTAAATAGAGAGGTAAAACACAAGCCACCAGTAGCAAACAAACGCAACAAATGCCGGATATCTTTACCTTGGGGCGGAGTTAATGCTGGGTCGATTTGGGCAATATAGAGTAAAGACATGGCTAATGGGGCAACATACCACAGGGGATGCCAAAACTGCATTTCCTGAAACCAGCGCCACAGCAACCAATCAATCGTAGCGACGCTAAGGTAAGTTAAGCGAATTTCGCCGTTAATGCGAGCCAGGGCAATGTAAAATCCTGCCACCCCCAACAACCCACCGGGGTGAATTTCCTGGGCACTCAACAATACTACAGCAGCGGGTAGCACTTTGGCCGCCACCTGCCAGGGTCTTGCTGGCCATCCCCAGTTTTCCCAAGGGAGGAAATGGAGAAAACAGGCAATCACTGCTCCTAATAATCCGCCCCACTGCCATAATGCGGCCACAACTCCGGGGGGTAATTTGCTCATAATATAGAGGCCAATGCTGCCAGCTTCTAGTAACCCGAAATAAACCCAAATTTCCTGAATTGGGGTTGTGTTGGTTTCTGGGGGACGCCGACCTTGCCAAATGGCGTAGTTACTTAAAAATACCCCCGTACTCAAAGATAACCAATATTGGATGCTGTTGGGATTAAAGATGGACGGGAATAATAGCCAACTGCCTAATCCCCAGTGTATATGAGTCCAGATTTTTAGCTCTAATTCCGATAGTCGCCACCAACCAATCAGCCAGGGGGCAAATACTTGATAGGCGTAGGTGATGCCAGCGCAGAGGGCAGCAATGGCGATTAATTTATCGGCATAAGCGTAGGTAGAGATTTGATAATAGAGTATCTCTAAAGCGCAGGCGAAAACCCCTACTATGGCGAAATGCACCAGGAATTTGCTTTCAGGACGCCGCCGCCCCACTCCCGCAGCGGCTAATGCTAAACCCAAGGTGGTGATCCCAGTCCAACTGGTGAAGGTGCCAAACCGGAATACTGCCCCCATTGCGCCATAGATTAAGGGGATGCTATCTAAGGCGGCGCGTCTCTTTTCACCTCCGGGTTTATCCCAAAAATCGCCCAAGATTTGCACTGCTAGGGCTAAAACAATGTTGACAATGGCTAAACTTATGCGGGAGTTGTTCCCAAATCTCAGGAATTCGGCGGCGAGTAATTCTAGGCACCAGCCCCAAGCGTAGATTTCTAAATTTTGAATATTTGGCCAGCGGCGATATCCGAGGGCAATGGCGATTAAAATAATCGTGGCGATGATATGTGGGTTTGGCGCCGGTTGCCCCCACCACAGCCATAACCATTCCCATCTAATCAGAAATGAGTATAGTGTGAGCAGTCCTAACATCCCCATACTCAGGAATAGCGCCCACCCGGTAGCTGCCCGGGCGTATATTTTGGCTAGGGGTTGTGGTCGGTGATTTAATCTCTGATAAGTGAGAGATAAACTACAGGCGGCAAGGCCGATCGCCTCGAAACAAATATCAACGGGGATGCTAGGGAAGGCCAATAATGCCTCCCACAGCAACAACCCGGCAAAAACTAGGGCAAAACCAAAGGTTATGACTGCCGCCTGCACCTGTCGCCACAGGCGGGTATTTACCAGCATGAGCCCTGTGCCGATGGCGCAACCAATTAATAGGGTTTCGCGAGTCTGCCACAGCAGCAGGTTGGCTATCACTAAAGCTATGGCACTTAAACAACTAATATCACGGCGTTTTGTGCCGGTTGTGGTCAGCGCCACTAAAGTGAGGAATAAGGGCGTGACTAACCAGGGGAGACATTCCGCTGCTGTGGCTGGTTGACCTAGGAAAGAGTTGCTATTATCTAGCACTAGAGCCAACAGAGCATAGCTGAAACTGGCTAAAATTAAACCTAAGTACCAAGCGCTATTTGACCACAAAAGTGATAAAGTAGCTTGGGTTTCTCCCTCACGTTGATTTGCTGTCCACTGGTTAGAGACGATCGCATATCCCCACTCGACAACCATTAAGCCGATCGCCACATATCCCCACACCAGCAAAGTCAAACCGGGGAAAAATCGGTTAATCGCCGAAAACACAGTTAGTAAACCCACCGTGTGCGTGAGGTAAACCAAAATCGATAAACTAGGATGGTAATTGAGCTGATTTCGCCGGTAAGTAATTACAGCCAGAATCACCGTAGAAGCCAAGAGATTCAGAGTGATTACCGTGGGATTATTTAACCCCACCACCATCATCACCGTCCCCAACGCCAAACCTAATCTATCTCCTACCACAGCACATTGGCGAGGGCGGAGATTTTCCGGCCCAGACTGGCGATATAGCCAATCAGTCAACCACACAGTTAATATCAGATAAGGCAGCAGCGTTAAGCTATAAACTGTATAAGGAGCATCCGCCGCTTTGGCAATATCTACTGCAGTGGTAGCCACCCCGGTACGCACCGACAGGGGAATCAATTCCCGCACGAGCAAATATGCCTGTAACCCGATGATGAATATCGCCATGAAGTCGGCAACTTGAAACCGCCTGACCAAGCGAATTCCCAGCAACCATAGAGCCAACAAACTGACGCCTATGGCCTGCCAAGCGATATTCTCTATAGATATGAACCAGCCGAGGAAGAGCAAACAAAAGCCGCTAGCTGTAGCAATTCCCACAGCGCGAAATTGAGGATTTCGCTGTTGTTCTTCTTCTGATAACCATGCGAGTAGCCAACCGCAGACACCTATTGCCAAGCCCAACAGGGTAATATCCACGTGGGCAACAAAAATTGCTCTTAAGAGGAGAATGGCTAAACTGTAGGCAATGGCTATAGCTACTGGCTGTTGCCAGAGAGGTTTTTGCTGCTCTCTGGGTGTGGTTTGACTGCGATATACAGCCATAACCGATGTGCCAATAATACTAGAATAGATTGCTGCAACTGCCCAACCGGGCCATCCCCAACCCCAATGCAGATAACTGAGGATAACGGCACTTTTACTGAACGGAGATGAATTTTTCCCAGAAATGAGGGCAGTAAAGATAAAGGTGAGAGTGAGGGAAGCAACCGCCACCACTAGCCACCCCACCACCGAATCCCACAAGCCAAACCCATCCATTACCCAAAAATTCACTGGCACCAAACTGAGCGTCACCACCTGCAAAGTTTGCGCCGTTAAGCGTAAATTTGCCTTGCTCCTCCCCCACCAACTCGCTAGAGCAAATAAGCAAGTATAACCAAACAAAACCAAATACTGTGTTTCCGCCGAAAATCTCTCCCACTGGGTCGCCGCCAGTACCCCCGAAGACACCACCACCAGGAAAACTCCCAGAAATAGCAGCCAGCGCAAGCTGAATTCCTCCACCAGGGCGGAAATGGGGGAGGGGGCGACTGGGGGACGCGGAGCGCGGGGGACGGGGAGAGGGGCAGAAGACGGCGCCGGTGCTTCTGTGGGCCTCTGCTCGTCTGGCAAAGGCATGGTCAGGAATTCTCGGCATAGTTGTCGCACCCTGGTATCATCAATCAAACCCAAACGCAACAAAGCATCCAGCTTCTCCAGCATGTGGGGGTCTGAAGTTCTCAGATTGAGTTGTACTTTGATAGTTTGAAATTCTGGGGATTCCATAGGCAGCAACCAACAAGGCTATCCCATTATGGCCTGTTTTTTTCAGGCTTTCCCCTGCCCCCCTTGCCCCCCTGCGCCATGATTGATTCACCAACGAAGCGATCGGAGCGGGAATTACTAAAAGTGCTTCCCGGAAGTGAAAAAGCCTGTAGATTGCGGGATTTGATATTAATCGTTGGTGGTTTCCTGGTCTGGTGTTGTGGATTCGGGGCTCTCTTCGTCTGGGGTTGTGGATTCGGGGCTCTCTTCGTCTGGTGTTGTGGATTCGGGGCTCTCTTCGTCTGGGGTTGTGGATTCGGGGCTCTCTTCGTCTAGAAGGGAGATAACCCGGGCTTTGATTTTTTGATGGGTTTCTACGCCTTCGTAGGTGTAACGGTTGTAGCCGTTGCGTAGGATGAGAGTCTCTAGGTAGGTGATGCGCTCGAGTGTGGGTGGGTGGGAGGATAGTCCTTTGAGAATGGGGCTGCTTGACCCATATTTTTCTTTGAGGGCTACCATGAGGTTGCGTAAACCGTCGGCGGCGTATCCGGCGGCAACGAGGATGCGGGTGCCGAGGAGGTCGGCTTGACGCTCCATGTCGCGGCTATAGTCGAGGACGAGGAGGTTGGTGAGGGTGCCGCCGAAGGGGAAGCTACGGGCGATCGAGGATACTAAATTGCCGTGCGTCACCATCTGGAATCCGTGGGAGAGGACAGCGTGAGCCAGTTCGTGAGCTAGGAGGCCAGCCAGTTCCGCTTCTGAGTCGGAGTTGACGATCGCCCCCGCATTGACGAATACTTTACCCCCAGGCAGGGCAAAAGCATTGATTTCCGGGTCTAAGATGACATAAAACTCATACTCAAAATCAGAGCGCCCCGCAACTTTGGCCAATTTTTGGCCAATTTCGTTGACGTAGGCCACGACTTCTTCATCTTCAACCATAGGCAGGTTTTCTCGGGCGTCTTTGGCCACACTTTCCCCGATACCTGATTCCCCTTTGGAGAGTAGCATTAGAGTTTCTACCGCTGAGAGCGCGCCCAAAGGGTTGCCGGTGAGGGCGATACTAGCAGCGCCAGTAATCACATTAGCAATAGCGTTACCAGTAATCATTTTGCGGATGTATGAGCGGAATTTGCCGAGGTTTTCATCCGCAATGAGGGTAAATTCCGCCGCGTCGGGGTGTTCTGGGTTGAGTAGGCTAAAACGACGGGCGGCGATCGACGCCTCTAGCCACAGTTTGGAAGCTACCAAAACCTCAATTTTAGTTCTCAAGAGTTGGGGGTCGTCTGGATAAAACGTGGTGGCCCGCTCCATCACCGCCACAGCATCTGGAAGACGGCTATATTTCTGGTGAGCAGTAGCGAGGGTGATATGTCCGGGGAGGAATTGTGGGCATTGTTCCACCAGGAATTTGAGGGGCACAAAAATGCGAGTTTCCAGGTTGCTTTCCAGTCCGGCTTGCGCTTCTCGCCAATAGACTCCACAGCCGGGAGTTAGGAGTTGCGGGTCAGTGATGGGGGCACTTAGGGGCTCGATCGGCGAGTCTGGATTTTGTGGCCAGGGCGGCTTAGCTTGGCGGTAAAGGGTTTCAGCGGCGCGGATGTCTCCGGCTTGATACAGTTTGTCCGCTTCGATGAGGATTTGCAGGTTTGGGTCCGGTGCGGCTGTCTCCGACTTCTCCTCCTCTGGGTCGCTAGGGGTTTCGGTGGGCGTTTCTTCTGCAGGAGTGCCCAGGAAATCGCGAAACCCTTCCGCCCGATCGGAGGAACTGGCGGTGACGGGGGTGGTTGAGATTGATGGCACTGCCGAATTGGCTCTACAGGGGGAGATTGTCGCCGCCAAGAGGATGAGGGTGGCAATACCATATCCGGGGAAGTTGCGATGAAGCGGTTTCATAGGAGCTACTCCGCGTCTGTTATGGGTGAATTTTTTGGGGCAGAAAATTAAGTTTTGGTGATGCTGGATTGATGCGAGCTAAGTCATTGGGTCGAATCTGTCAATAATTGTAGCTGACTATTTGTCCTTTGTGCTTTGTCATTAGTCCTTGAGCATTTGACGAGGGAGATGTTGCTTTAGAGGCATGGCGGCATCAAAATTTATCTAAAAACCCGGGTAATTGCTCACCACGCTGCTGGTTCTTACCCCGCTCAAGGGACAAAGGACACAAAACTTTACAGCTTGGCTAATAAATCGTACATATCCCTGGCAAATTGGCGCGGGTTCCACAGGGGTGCGGGGTGATCCTGGTGTTTCGATTGGATCAGATGCTGTCTAATTTTATCTCTTAAATCAATATCCTGGCCAAACTTGATGCCCCAATTTATGTATTCATCCCAATTTCTGGCAATCCCTTGAGAAATCCCTAGAGTTTGAAGAAAGCTGTTACCCATCCGGGAGAGAAATTGCTCGCCGACGCGGGTAACGACGGGGAGGTTAAACCAGAGAGCTTCTAGGGTATGGGTGCCCCCATTATAGGGATAGGAATCTAAAAACACGTCAGCGATGCTGTAGATTTTCCGGTGTTCTTCTTCCGTGTTGGCGAGGGGCAGAAATTTCACGCGGTGGAAGCTGACCCCTTGACGCTGACATTCTTGCTGATAGGCTGATTCTATCACGGCGCGATCGCTCCGACCTTTATATACCAATAACCCATCCTGCACCGCCGCTAAAATTTGCACTTGAGCCCGCACCATGTCCAAATTAAATTTTCTCCCAGGAGCCACACAGTAGTAGATAATTTGGTCTCTCGATATTCGCAGCCCTTTTCTAATTAAATTTCTTGTATGTAGCGGTGAAATTTCATGTGCCCCGACAAAACCCGATACAGCCACAAAAGAGTGAGGCATTCTCAAAACTTGCTCGCAGTAATATTTTTCATTGCCTGCTGGGAGGGAGTGCCCGTCCGCGAGAAAATAGTTTTTCTCCGCAGTAAAAGCCGCGTCAAATCCCAGCCAGGAAATGCAGTGCTTCGCCGGTTTGGCTTGAAAAATTTCAATATGCACTGGCACCGTAATCGCATCTAAATCTATCAAGACATCAATTTTATCTTGGCGAATTTGCTCTACTAACTCCCGCGCATCGCCCATGCTATTGGGATAATTTTGCGGCTGATATGTCTGGGCGATCCGTTTAAATCTTTCCGTCAGATCATCGGGTTTAATCCTCCCAGTAAAATACAGAAAAATATGAGGAGTTATCGCTGATAGCTCTCGGATTATGTCATAGCTGCACCACCCCACAGAATGTCTGTAAAAATGGTTAGATAAAAAACCGATGCGGATGGGTCGATGGTCTGGGGTGGGAGGATGGGGGAGAGAGGGGAGAATCTTACTTCCCTCAATTCCCACAGTCCCCACAGTCCCACCTCTCAAGTTTAGGTATTTGGGAGTTATCGTCCGGTATAGCTGGGAATTTTCGGCTAGACTGTCACGCAGGTAGTGGCTGGTATAAAGGAAGTTTTCATAAAGGGGTTTGATGGCCGATCGCGGGAGATTGTCTAGGTTTTCATAGATATATTTTTCCAGCCATAAGAATTTTGCTTTGGCCTCTTGACTGAGACCAGAAACTAGGTATATACTGATATAAGAAATGCTGGTAATAATGGGGTCGTCTTCACCACAGAGCTGGCAGTATCTATCCACAGCTCGCCTTGCGGCGTCTAAATCGCTAAAATCTCTAAGAATCCCGCATAAGTGCTGGTGGGCTAACGCCATTTTTGGCTCTAGTTGCAAGGCTTTTTCTAGGCATTTAATAGCAGCTTTATGTGAATTCTCCCAGCGGAGCTGAATCCCCATTTGGCAGTAATCATCAGCAGATTGATTCTTGGTCATTGGTTGATTGATAATTGATAATTAGATAATTGATAATTGATAATTGATAATTAGATAATTGTTGAAGAAACCGGGTTTCTCACCCAAATCTCCGGTCAAGAACCAAGACTTCCTTAAGAAACCCGGTTTCTGGGAGAATGCTTCGCCTTACAGCTTGGCGAATAAATCATACATATCCCGAGCGAATTGGCGCGGGTTCCACAGGGGAGAGGGGTGATCGCGGTGTTTGGATTGTACCAGATGTTGCCTAATTTTATCCCTTAAGGTGATATCTTGCCCGAACCGGATGCCCCAATTCACGTATTCCTCCCAATTTCGGGCAATTCCTTGGGCAATACCGAGGGTTTGCAGGAAGCTGTTACCCATGCGGGACACAAACTGCTCGCCGACGTGGGTAACGATCGGGAGGTTGAACCAGAGAGCTTCTAGGGTGTGGGTGCCCCCATTATAGGGATATGAGTCTAGGAATATGTCAGCAATTTGATAGATACTACGGTGTAATTCTTCTGTGGGAGCGAAGGTGAGAACTTTAATCCGATGAAAACCAACCCCAATTTCCTGGCATTGTTGCTGGTAGATGGATTGGATTATAGTAGCATCGCCTTTGCCTTTGTAGATGAGGATGCTATGGGGGACGGCGGCGAGAATTTGCACTTGTGCTTGGGCGGTTTCTGGGTTAAATTTTTTGCCCGGGATGGTGCATAAGTAAACTATTTGCTCTGGGGCAATGCGTAAGGCTTTTCGGGAAAAGATTTCGGCTGTTTGATCAAAGTTAAACCCGGAGATAGCCACAAAAGAGTTGGGCATTCTCAGGAGTTGCTCTTGGTAGTATTGCTCTCTGCCTTGCGGCAAAGTGTGCCAGTCCCCAAGAAAGTAATTTTGCTCGGAGATAAAAGGGGCATCAAATCCCAACCAAGAAAGACAAACTGGGGCGGGTTGATGACGGAGGATTTCTATATTGGTTTTGACGGTGATGGCGTCTAAGTCAACCAGGATATCTATTTGGTCATGGCGAATTTCTCGGATAATGTCTTCGGCGGGGGAATTTAAGGTTTTTGGTTGATAAAATTTGGTGGCGGTTTGCTGGAAAATCTGTGCCAAAGAGTCGCTATCACCGGGGGATTTTTGGCCGGTGTGGTAGAGGTAAAGGTGAGGGGTCAGGTGTGATAACTCTTGGATGATATTAAGGCTGCACCAACCCACGGCGTGGCGACGGAAATGCCGGGAAATAAAGCCGATTTTTAGGGGTCTGCCCTCACTAGCGCCCCCTTTCCCAACCAGGGAGAGGGGAGAAGATGTGTTTTTGGTGGGTGGATATTTGGCAGATATAGCACGATAGAGGCGGCTGTTGGCGGCTAAGTTATCGCGCAGGTGGGGCATGGCAAATAAATAGTGATGATAGAGTCGGTCTATTTCGGCTTGGGTGGGGATGGAGGAGCTATTTGGTAAGTTGAGCAAATATGCTTCTAATTCGGCAAATTTTTCTCTGGCTGTGGTGGCGATGCCCGATCGAAAGTGGCTGCTGATGAAGGCAATGCTACTCATAATGAAGCTATTGGGGCATGAGTTGATGTATTTTATTGTGGCGGCTCTGGCGGCGGCAAAGTTGTCGGTGCTGAGTAATAATTCTGATAAATCCCAATGGGCGTCGGCGTTATCGGGTTGCAGATTAATTACTGTTCGCCAGCGATCGGCGGCGGCGGGAATGTTACCTAATGCGGTAAAAGCTATGGCCATTTGGGCTTGGGGGGCGGCGAGATTTGGTTTGAGTTGGCCCGCTCGATCGTATCGGCTGATGGCGGCTTCAATTTGGCCTAATTCTAACAAGGTATTCCCTAGGCTGAAATGCGCTTCAAATAAATTGGGGTTGAGGTGGATGGCTGTTTCTAAGGCGCTTACTGATGCTTCTAAGTTGCCTAACCGCCGCCAGATGATGCCTAAATTACTGTAGGCTTCGGCATAGTCTGGCTGAATTTTTATAGCTTGCTCCAATTGGCTTAAGGCTGCTTGCCATTGGTTTTGATTGGCCAATTTCAGGGCATTTTCAAAGTAGAAAACTGCTGGCTGCTTCACGCTTGTTTGTCCTTTGTCCTTGGTCACTTGTCCTTGGTCACTTGTCCTTGGTCACTTGTCCTTGGTCACTTGTCCTTGGTCACTTGTCCCGACGAAAAGCGAATCGCCACTACCTAGCCAAGGACAAAGGACAAAGGACAAATTACTAATAATTTAGTCTAGGGAAACTGCATCTACATCAATAGTCTGGGTTTGGCTATCAGGGGCAGTTGGATTTGATGCCTGAGAAAAATTAGCGGCAGTTAACCCCCGATTTTGCAGCCATTCTGTGAAAATTTGGGAGCAGCTATTAACCAAGAGGATGACGATCGCAATATCGTCGATCTGTCCGATGAGGGGGAGGAGGTCGGGGGAGAGGTCGATCGGACTGAACAGATAGAGGAACGTGCCTAAAATCAAGCCCCAGCGATAGGTGGGATGGCGGAGGGTGCTACGATAAAATTGGGAAATCAACTGGGCGGGTAATTTCATAATCTGTTTTTGGTTATGGGCTATTGGTCATTGGTCATTTGTCACTTGTCCCTTGTCCCTTGTCCGCTTGTGACCAAATGACAAAGGACAAAGGACAAAGGACAAAGAACAAACCTCAGACGCTATCGGTAACGCTGGTAAAGTTAAATTGGCGGACGCGGACGGGGGGGATGACGCTGTTGCCACACCGTTGGGGAATGCCGATCGCATCGATATCCCGGAGCATCTGGGGGAGGCTTTGGTTAAAGCGGAGGTTTTGGATGGGGTAGGCGATCGCGCCGTTTTCAATCCAAAATGTGCCATCTCGAGTCATCCCCGTAACTTCTAGGGTGCGGGGGTTGACATACCGCACATACCAAGCGCGAGTGACAAGGATACCTTGCTCGGTACTAGCGATGATATCTTCTAGACTTTGCGCGGCACCAGTCATCACGATCGGATAAAAAGCGCCCCTGGGCTCTACTCCTTGCGCCTGCGCCCAATAGCGACTATAGGAAAGACTTTGGGGGATGCCATCTTTGATGATTTCTCGATAGTCGTTTTTCAGTCCATCACCGAAAAAGGTGCCCAGTTGCAGCAGGGGATGGGCACTATGACGCTGTACTTGCACCAGAGGGCTAAAGAGCTGTTCTCCTATCCGGTTGCCATCGGGTTTGCCGGTGTGGTCCGTGCGGGACATGAACGATCGCCCTTCGTCAGCGGTGCGGGCGTCTAAATTCCAAATTACCCACTGCAGTAACGTGGCAAAAGCAGCGGGGGTGAAAACCACCGGGTAGCTGCCCACTGTGATACTACGGGGGTTACGGGAGGCTCTGGCTTTGGCGATCGTCTCTAATGTCATCTCCTCAACCAGTAAGTCCCCCACGGCGATCGCCGTATGGTTGCACCAACTGGAACCATGATCCAGACGAGCCGTAAAGCTAAAATCTGCTTCAGTGTAACTGGCGGCGGCGCGCAATCCAATGCTATTGCCAATTGCAGATAAAAATGTTTTTGTGCTGAGACTGCCCGAACCACTAGCACCCTCTTTAATACTGCGCTGACATACATATTGCAGAATTTTCCCCCGCTCTAGGGGCGAGAAACTCGCCGTAGCCTCATCAAAACCGGGGGTGCGGGCTTCATAGGTTTGAGGCGGCACCAGGGGCACCCATTCCGGGTCTTCTGGCGCCACTCTCGCCAGTTCTTCCGATCGGCGGATGGTGGCAAGGATCGCGTCCATATCTAATTCTGATGTGGAACTGGTAGCCTCGCATTTACCGAAAGCGCTGGTGATGGAGATTTTGCACTGGTTGCGGCTGATATTTTGGGTGATTTGATTTTCGCTAAAGCGGCTGAGAGCTGATTCTCCGGCGCTGATGCTGATGAAAACTCCTTCTGCCTTTGATTGTTTCACAATTGAATCTATCAGATCCAAGGCTTGTTCTTCCTTGAAGTTGGTCATTTGTCCTTTGTCCTTGGTCATTTGTCCTTGGTTCTTGGTCATTGGTCCCTTGTTCCTTGTCCCTTGGATGAATAAACAAAGGACAAAGGACAAGTGACAAATCACAAATTAATTCGCCTGAATCAAATCAAAAATTTGGTGAGCCATGTGTAGTTTAGGACAAGGAGGGATGGGAGTAATGCGACCTCTAGCGTCGATAAAAACAGCTTCGTTAGTGTCACTGCCAAAGGCGGCATTAGGTTTGTTAATGGGGTTAGCGACGATCGCATCTAGTTTTTTCCGATAGAGTTTTTCTTTGGCTGGAGCCACAATATCGCCGGTTTGAGCGGCAAAACCAATCAACCGCTGGTTAAGTTTCTTCCGTTCCCCCAGTTGTGCCAAAATATCGGGAATAAATTCTAGGGCAAGCTGGTCTCCGAGAACTTGTTTCGAGATTTTTTCGGGGCTGTAATCTTTGGGGCGAACATCTCCCACCGCAGCGGCCATAAAAATCATATCGGCTCTTGTCCAGGTGTTGAGGATAGCTTGTTCCATATCGCTAGCACTGGTGACGGGGATCGATATCACCGTAGGGAGGGTATTCATAATATCCCCAGCTATGGGTCCATGTACCACAGTCACATTTGCCCCGCGATGTGCGGCGGCTTGAGCCAAAGCCACCCCCATTTTGCCGCTGGAGGGGTTGCCGAGAAAGCGCGCCGGATCCAGATGCTCCCGGGTGCCACCAGCGGTGATTAAAATCTGCTGGCCCGTAAGGTCCCGCTTACCTTTGGTAATGATTAGGGATTGGATATGGGGGACAATTTGGGCTGGTTGTGCCATTCTCCCAGTGCCCACTCGATCGCACGCCAGCACCCCAGCACCCGGTCCCACCCGGTGATAGCGCGGATCCTCCATCACAGCAGCCCAGTTATGCTGTACCGTCATTTGCTCCCACATATCCGTATTCATTGCTGGCGCCAATAACAAGGGGCAAGTGGAAGCCAGAACCGTATTTGTGAGGAGGTCATCTGCCATGCCGAAAGCCAATTTCGCCAAGGTGTTGGCGCTCAAAGGTGCGATCAGCATCACTTCCGCCCATTCCCCTAGCTCAATATGTAAGGGGCGCCCATTCGTCGGGGACCAAAAATCTGCATCTGTATAGGCTTGATGGCGGCACAGAGTTGCCACGGTGAGGGGAGTGATGAATTGGCAGGCGCTTTTAGTGAGAATTGCTCGTACTTCTGCCCCTGCCTTTGCTAAAGTGGAAATCACTTCGCAGGTTTTGTAGGCGGCGATCCCGCCAGTAATGCCGATGAGGATGCGTCTGCCCAGCATAGGCGATACCCATTATGCCTCTAGATGCGGATGTTAATCCATTTTATTACCGATGAATAAATCAAAATCACAAGTTGTCAATTGTCAATTATCAATTATCAATTATTAATTGTTAATTATTAATCTGCCCCTAGGCACGATCGGGTGTCCGGGCAGGGGGTGATCAGCCCCTCTTGTTGTACCCAAGTCTCGATGATGCCGTGCCCGTACTAGAATAAAGCCACAAGACAATTGGCACGCTTCGTAGCGCGGAGGAAGCAAAGTTTGGACGAACTTAGAGGAGCGCTAGAACTAGCGACGGATGACGAATTATACTCAATGACGGAAATCCTGTTCCGCCCCAAGTTCAACCCTTTGGATTATCTGAAGGCCCATGACCCCCTAGAAATCCAAAGCCGCCACCGGACAGCCCGCCTCGACGCGATCGAGCAGCGATTTCGGTTTTTGGCGGCGGATGGTTTGACCGTGCTGCTGGGCAAAACCGAAAATTTTAGTTATCGGCAAGCCTTGATTGGGGTTTGCAAGTATTTAAAAATGCCCTATTCCCAAGCACTTTCCACCACGGAGTTAGAGGCAGAGGTGTTTTTATACCTGCTAGGGCGGGCGTGGAAGCAACTATCGGAAGGGGACCGCGACAGCTTAACTTTGGGGATTCAGCGTTCTTTAGCGCAAACCAATCTATCCCAGAAGTTGCCTTTAGGGCTACAGAAAGACCCCCTGCGCTTACTGTGTAAAGGTAGCTCAGCGATCGCGGTTTCTTCCATCCTGAAACCACTATTGCTCGAAGCGATCGCCCGTCAGTTTGCCGTACAATTCGCTAAATATGAAATGGCGAAACAAGCGGTGGTACAAGGCGGAAACGTAGCAGCGGCTCAGCTCAAAAATTATGTCAGTGCCTATATGGCTCGGCGGGGGATGTCGGCGGCGGCGGGACGGTACGCCGCCACTAGGGGGGCCTTCGCTTTATTGGGGACAGCTCTGTGGGGCTGGTTTTTGGCGGATTTAGGGTGGCAGGCGATCGCCACCAACTACGGTCGCATCATCCCCACCATTTTTACCCTAGCTCAAATTCGCCTCACTCGTACCGATTTTGTCCCTTGTTCCTAGTCATTTGTCATTTTCATTAGAATCAGGAGAAACAAATTAACCCTCCCACATGAAATTCCTATGAACAACTAAAATGACCAACGAGCATTAGTAGGGTGGGCAAGGCTAAGCCAGTGTAATTTCATGTGAATAATTGAAGTGGCCTTGCCCACCCTACGGCTTAGTCACAAGTCCAATGTCCTTTGTCCGGCGAGTCCTTTGTCCTTTGGTAACAAGGGACAAGTGACAAGGGATAATTATCAATTATCAATTATCAATTATCAATTATCAATTATCAATTATCAATTAAAATGACCAATGACCAATGAGCATCTACATCTAGACCCCCGCCTGGTTGAGCCGTGGAAAGATACTCAATGGGGTTTGCTGTTACTCCCGGTTAGTCCTCTCCTCGCGGGAGCCTTTCTGCTGCGGGCGATTTGGCAGACTTGGCGCCATTACGGGCAGGAGATTTTGGCCTCAGTTCTCAATCGCGGTTTTGCCCTGATGGCCGCATGGATTATCATTACATCTGTCTTGGCAGCAGACAAGCAGGCCGCTTTTCTGGGAATGTTTAATTTTCTGCCATTTTTTGCCTTTTTCGCCACCGCCAGCACTTTTATCAAAACCCCAGCTCAGTTGCGCCGCATCGCTTGGATTTTAGTTTTGGGCTCGGTGCCAGTAGTGATTATTGGTTGGGGTCAATTATTTTGGGGCTGGACCGGCCCGTTGAAATTGGGTGCCGTGATTAACTGGCCCATTCAACCTCTGGGCAACCCCCCGGGACGGATGGCATCGGTGTTTGACTATGCCAATGTGTTGGCGAGTTATTTTCTGGTGACTTTTATTCTGGGTTTGGGGCTGTGGTGTGAGTCGTTTTTCTCATTAAAAAGTCTGATGGGGGTGCCAGAACACCGGGAAATGGTGCGGGACCCTCGCGACCCCCGCATCGTGAGAAGTTTGGACCTGAGAGCGGCGGAGGAACCCAGCCGAGCTTGGCAACGGTTGGGCTTTTTGAGCTTGACAGTGGTGGGAAATGGGGTAGCGCTGATTTTAACTAATTCGCGCAATGCGTGGGCGATCGCCTGTGCTGCTGGCGTCGCTTTTGCGGTTTACCTCGGTTGGCGGTCTCTAGTAGCAGCATTCAGTATCGCCGTGGGGGGTGTGGCTTGGTCCGCCTTTGGCCCGGACCCAGTGCGTGGGTGGCTGCGAACTATCGTCCCGGCGTATTTTTGGGCGCGGTTGAGCGATGAACTTTATCCCGATCGACCCCTTGCCAGCTTGCGCTCCACCCAATGGCAGTTTGCTTGGCAAATGGCGCTCGATCGACCCCTCACCGGCTGGGGTTTGCGCAACTTCACCCCCGCCTATGAAGCGAAAATGCAGTTTTGGCTCGGTCATCCCCACAACCTATTTTTGATGCTCGCCGCTGAAACCGGTATCCCCGGAGTTCTGCTCTTATCTGGTTTAGTCGCTTGGGTTCTCGGCCACAGTATCATTCGCCTGCGTGATTGGCAAATCACCACCCCCACCCCCGACAGCATCATCCCCTTACTCGAAGACAGATTAATTTTTTTCAGCTACCTAGTGGCTTTTACCGCCTGCACTTTATTTCACCTTTTAGATGTGACCATATTTGATTCCCGCATCAACATCATCGGCTGGTTGCTCCTCGCCGCTATTTGGGGCGTCACCCGCAAATAGGGAGACGGGGGGCAGGGGGGATAGGAGAAAAATCTTGAATTTTTTATTAAATTAATCGGATAATTATGTAGGTTAAAATACCAAAATCTCTATTCCTATGTTCATCAATATCGTAATCCGTAAAATTACGGATGTGGTAACTATGTAAATCTACAGTTAACTAATTTCTGTGACTGTGCGGTTGTTGAACAGTAGTCAGTTAGATTAGGGTGGTTATTAGTAGCTTGGATATTCAGTAATTTAGCAACCGCAGGAAAAAATTATGTTATCCGCATTTAATCAGACTATCAGCATCACGGAATTATTTTCTCAGGTTTATTCAGTGGGGCGCATCACCAAGAACGATCGACAATATCTCCAATACGCCCTTTTAGAAGGGTGCCTCAGCGAAGAAGAAATCAGCCTCATCGATAGGTTGATTTACGCCGTGCGGCGGGGTTGGCTCCAAATGACTGACTAATTCTTTCTGCGGTTGCTAGGGTGCATCCGCCTGTGCAAAAGTATCGTAAATTACCATCTTTTTTCTACTCCAATTTACTTATTCTGGGTGAATTCCCTTTATTGACACCCAATTTATTGATGCAGGTGCCGTTCTTTAGTTAGACTAAACCGGCACCTTATTATATTTTCATTTATAGTCAATTCAAATAACAATAAAACACTCGATCGGCTCCTCATCCCCTGACCCCCAACTCTGGCGACGGGAGACTCGCAGACGGTGGTTCGGCTGGGCAACGCCTCCCTATCGGTTCGCTCACCAACCTGGGGATGGGGGGATGGGGGGAAAATAAGTAATAATGATTATCAAAATCATTAAGCAAATATGGAAACAGTGCCAATCAATAATCAAATGCGGTGGAACCACCAAAAAGGCTTGAAACTCGCTCCCGGCGTCATTATCAGCACTCTGCTACTGTCCAATGCGGCCAATGCTCAGGCGGACCCCAGCCAGCTCCTGCAACAACTGGACGAGTATAACCCCATATCCCAATCGGCGCAAAGTACGGAAAGCCTGGAAAGAATCAATTCCGTTAGCGAACTGCGGGATGTGCGTCCCACGGACTGGGCATACAGTGCGGTACAATCTCTGGCGGAGCGGTACGGCTGCCTTCTCGCTTACCCGGATGACACCTATCGCGGCAACCGGGCTTTAACCCGGTATGAGTTTGCCGCCGGTTTGGATGCTTGTTTAAATGTGGTACAGCGTTTAATCCAAGAAGGCACATCCCAAATTGGCGACTCAGATTTATCGTCTATCAAGCGGTTGCAAGAGGAATTCGCCGCCGAACTGGCTACCCTGCGGGCTCGGGTCGATGGGATAGAAGTGCGGACCGCTGAGCTGGAAGCGAACCGGTTCTCCACTACTACCAAGCTGCAAGGAGAGGCGATTTTTGTCTTAACTGGCGTGGCGACGGGTGATGATGCGGCGGGCAACCCTATAGACAGGGTAACGACTTTTGGCCACCGGACGCGGTTAAACTTTGAAACCAGCTTCACGGGTAAAGATTTACTCCAGACTCGTTTACAGACAAGCAACTTGCCCCCCTTTTCGGAAAGTGCCACCCTCACGCCCCAGGGGGACCAGGCTTTTGCCAGTGACAGCGGCAACGCCTTTGAAGTAGATGCCCTGCTCTACAGTACGCCAGTCACAGAAAATCTGGAAGTGACTTTTGCTGCCAATGCGGGGGAGTCGGATAATTTTGCTAGTACGGTGAATCCCTTTTTTGATGGGGATGCTGGCAGTGGGGCTTTATCGACTTTCGGGACCCGCCACCCGATTTATTATTTGATAGAGAATGCGGGGATGGGCTTGCGGTACGCTTTTAACGAGAAAGTGGAGCTGGGTTTGGGTTATATGGCCACGGACGGTCCGAGTCCGACGCAACAGAATGGGCTGTTTAATGGGGCTTATGGAGCGATCGCGCAGTTGCTGCTCAAACCGAGCGATCGCCTGCAAATTGGCCTGACCTACCTCAACGCCTACAACAATGAAACCGGTACAGGCAGCAACCTATCCAACTTCCGCAGCTTCAGCGAAAATACCCTGGGAGAAGCTGTCCCCATCATCAGCAATGCCTACGGTTTCCAGGCATCGTGGCAACTGCACGACCATGTAGCGATCGGCGGTTGGGTAGGCTACATCAACGCTCAACCCCTATCTACCCTCAACGGTCAAATCAAACGCGGTTCGATGGACATTTGGAACTGGGCCGTCAACTTATCATTTCCTGACATTGGCAAACCGGGCAGCCTCGCTGGCATCCTCGTCGGTATGGAACCGCGAGTTACCTCCTCCACTGTCGAGCTACTGGGCACCAAAGTAGAAGACCCAGACACGGGCCTACATATAGAAGCCTTCTATCAGTACCCCATGTCCGACAACATCGCCATTACCCCCGGCATTATCTGGCTCACCGCCCCAGACCACAACGCCAACAACGATGATATCGTCATCGGCACCATCAGAACCACATTCAATTTTTAGATAAATTCTGAGTTCTTAGTAGGGCTTTAGCCCTCCTTTAGACCCCAGGTGGGTGCTAAGAACCAAAGAGGGCTAAAGCCCTGCTAAGAACCAAAGAGGGCTGAAGCCCTACTACAAACCTTTTAAGAGGGCTGAAGCCCTACTACGAACCTTTTAAGAGGGCTGAAGCCCTACTACAAACCTTAAGCATGAAAAACCAACTGAAATAACACATCATAACCACATTCAATTTTTAGATAGATTTAACTTTTGGCCTTGATTGCCAGAAAAGCCTAAAACTTCCGTAG
Organism: Oscillatoriaceae cyanobacterium M33_DOE_052; assembly: GCA_015296065.1. Taxonomy (GTDB): domain Bacteria; phylum Cyanobacteriota; class Cyanobacteriia; order Cyanobacteriales; family Laspinemataceae; genus Koinonema. The sequence continues at coordinate 20,833 of DVDU01000261.1, forward strand.
GGACACGGCATTGCCTTGTCCCTACCTGTGTTTCTTGATGCCCCGGGAGGGGATTGTAATCTTCAGATAAAAGCGGTTTGCTGTTTGAGAGAGCCCTAATTCCGAGTTTGTAGTAGGGCTTTAGCCCTCCTGGGGCTAGGGAAACAGCATGAAACAACAACTGAGATTAACCGCAATTCTGGTTTGCCTCAATCTGGCTCTGTTTGGCTGCGCTCAAGGCACGCAGGGGAACCAGGGAACCAGGGGACTGTCTCCGAGTCTCCCCGTCTCCCCGTCTCCCCAAGGGGGTGAGGGTACGGGCACTCTGGAAATCCGCGCCAATGGGGAAGATTTCGTTAGAGAGGGATTTGTCTCTAAAGATGGATGGCAAATCAGTTTTGACCGCGTTGATGCTCACATCAGCTCTGTCAGTGCTTACCAAACTGACCCTCCCTATGACGCGGAAGCTGGGGGAGAAATCAAAGCCAAACAAACGGTGAGCCTCCCGGGAGCTACGACGGTGGACCTCGCACTGGGGGATGAAAAGGCGCCGCCGGTGGTGGTGGGAGAGGTGAAGGCACCCCCTGGCACCTACAACGCTATTGCCTGGAAATTGGCTAAAGCCACTACTGGTGAGAATGCCGGTTCTGCCCTGATGTTGCAAGGGAAAGCCACAAAAGATGGCAAAACTCTGGATTTCCAAATCAAAATTGAGGAGGAGTTAGCCTTTAGTTGTGGGGAGTTTGTGGGAGACGATCGCAAAGGAATCCTCACCCCAGGAGGTAAAGCAGATTTAGAGCTGACTTTCCATTTTGACCACTTATTTGGGGATGGGAGCTACCCCCCAAATGACGATATTAATCTGGGAGCTATAGGGTTTGAGCCTTTGGCGGCTCTAGCTTCTGGGGACAAAGTAGAAGTAGATCTGGCCACTTTGAAGCAAAAGCTATCCGCAGCGGATTATCAAAAAATTGAGGAAATATTGCCCAGTTTGGGTCACGTGGGGGAGGGTCATTGTCATGCAGGATAGTCCAGAAACAGAAGCAACCGGTTTCTGCCCAGTAGGGGCGAAGCCTGACGGCTGGGGGTCTGTCCCTGTCAACGGACAGCCTATTACCGTCAGGCTTCGCCCTTTCTGTCCAGCTTGGTTAAAAAACCCGGTTTCTTTGCTCATTTTAAGCCTAGGAATCTGGGGAATGGCACCCACAGTATTAGCCCACGGGGTGAAAATTGAAACCAAGACCACCCAAGCGATGGAAATTCAGGCTGCTTATGATTCGGGAGAACCGATGACAGATGCCAGTATTACCATTTACGCGCCTAATGACCCAGCAACACCGTGGCGCCAAGGTAATACTGATGGGAATGGCAGGTTTATGTTTGCGCCAGACTTGTCACTACCGGGGACATGGGATATTAAAGTGCGAAAAGCTGGTCATGGGGGGATAGTTCACGTTACCGTTGACTCTCCCGAAGCTGGCGTAGTTGAGGAACGAAACCCAACCCACGGAACGGTTCAAGCACAGTCCCTCAGTCCTCTACAAAAGGGGGTGATGTTGGCTTCTGTGGTGTGGGGATGTGTGGGGACGGCGTTATTTTTCGCCGACAAAGGACAAAGGACAAAGGACAAAGGACAAAGGACAAATGCACATTTCTGAGGGGTTACTCCCGGCTAAAGTTTGTATAGGCGGTTATGCGATCGCCTCTGTCATTACTTGGTATTCCCTGCGGCGAATTGAACAGCAACCAAACCCCACCGCCGGTATCCCCAAAGCCGCCCTACTCACCGCCGCTTTCTTCGTCGCCTCTTCCATCCGCATCCCCATCCCTCCCGCCAGCCTTCATTTGGTACTAAATGGAATGCTCGGAGCCATTTTAGCAGATTATGCCTTTCCCGCCATTCTCGTTGGTTTGTTATTTCAAGCGGTGATGTTCGGACATGGGGGACTCACCACCCTAGGGGTCAATGCTACAATGATGGGGGTGCCCGCTATATTAGCAGCTCGGCTTTTTCAAATGCGCCATTTCGCCGCCAAATACATAGGTGTTCGCCCGTCTAACAGTGTATTTGCCTTTGTGGCTGGCGCTGGCGGTTTGGGGATAACGGCCCTAATATTTTTCGGGATTACTGTCATGGGGATTACCGCTGATATTGATGCAGGCGCCGAGCAAAAGGCCATTTCAGCCCTGATGATATCCCATCTCCCACTTATGGTTATAGAAGGTATTTTTACTACTCTTTTAGTCAACTTTTTAGCCCGGGTCAAACCAGAAATTTTGTAAATTTGTAATTTGGTCAATTGGGGTCATTTGGGAATAAGACAATGGACGAATATGCTTATCTAGAGTCTCCGATACACCGGTGGGATACCCGGTGTAAAATGATTGGTTTAACTACATTAATTTTTGCTTTTGCTACGGTTAATTCATTTCCATTAATTTTGCCTATGTTGGCCATAAGTGCCATAATATATTTTGTGTCTAAATTACCTTTATTATTTCTATTTCATCGGTTGCGCTATCCCAGCCTATTTGTGTTAGGATTAGTAGTGGTGTTGCCATTTATATCAGGAACTACCATAATTGGGCAAATAGGATACTTGACAGTGAGGCAAGAAGGCTGCTTCGCGATGCTGCTGATTACCAGTAGGTTTGTGGCGATTATGACTTTATGCTTAGTCATGTTTAGTACCAGCTCGGTGCTGACCACAATTAAAGCCCTGCGTGATTGCGGAATTTCGCCGATTTTGGCTGACCTAATTTTTTTGTCTTATCGCTATCTATTTGAAATTGGACATCAGTTCAAAACAATGGAAATGGCGCTGCGGTTGCGCGGCTTTCAACCGCGCCACATCAACCAGAGAAATTTATCGGTTTTGGCTTCTCTGGCGGGGACTCTATTGGTGCGCAGTTATGAACAGTCAGAACAGGTGTATCAGGCGATGCGATTGCGCGGATACGGTGGGAATACGGGTAGGGGAGATTCGCGAATCTCCCCTACATACCCTGGTATTCTCGGTAGCACAAAATCATTTACGAGAGATTGGTTTAGTTTAGTTTTAATGATTTTGTGTCTGATTATTAGTGTGATTTTTATAGGAGTAGCAGTTTCGTGATAAATAATAACATAAATGCAGCCATTTTTGTCAGAAATTTATCTTTTTCTTACCCAGATAAACCCGATGTGTTGTGTGGGGTGAATTTCCAGGTTTCACCGGGAGAGCGGGTGGGAATTATTGGCCCGAATGGCGCCGGAAAAACTTCTTTGTTTATGTCAATTTGCGGGGTTTTGACTCCCAAAGTGGGGGAAATTATGCTGTTTGGCAAGCCGGTACAACCGGGGGAGTTTAGACCGGAAATTGGTTTGGTGTTTCAAAATCCTAATGACCAGTTATTTTGTGCTTCTGTGTGGGATGATGTGGCGTTTGGCCCACAAAATATGGGGTTTTCTCCGTTGGAGGTGGAACGGCGCGTACAGGAGGCGATCGCCGTTACGGGGTTGTTAGAATTGACTTTTAGACCGCCACATCATTTGTCTGGGGGGGAAAAGCGGATGGTGGCGATCGCGGGGGTTTTGGCGATGTCACCTTTGGCGGTGATTTATGATGAACCCAGTGCCAATCTAGACATTCGCGCACGGCGGCGGTTGATTCGTTTTTTGCAGTCATCCGAGCAGACGATGTTAATCTCTTCTCACGATTTAGAGTTGATTTTGGAAACGTGCGATCGAGTCATCCTCATGGACTGCGGTAAAATCATCGCTGACGGTCAACCCCAGGAAATTATGGGTAATGCTCAGCTCATGGAAAACCACGGTCTAGAAAAACCTCACTCCCTGACTCGCCATCAACATCACTATGATTCTGGGGATGATGGCGGTTTTTTGGCTAACTCAGCTTTGGCTTTTACCCAAAATTCGTCTAACTCTGCTAAGGTGTAATCTGTGAGGGGACGATCGGCATAGGCTTCTATTTTCGCCAGTCGCTTGATAAACTTGCGATTGGTATCCCCTAAAGCTGCATCTGGGTCGATATCGTACCAGCGAGCAAGCTGGACTAACATAAACAGCATATCTCCTAATTCCGCCTGTCTTTCCGCTGGCCCCTGATGTTGTACCGCCTCTTGGAATTCGCCGATTTCTTCTTGCAGTTTTTGCCAGATTCCCTCGATATCGTCCCACTCAAAACCAGCAGCGGCGGCTTTTTCAGAAATTTTCAGCGCCGCTTTCAGGGGGGGGAAGGTGCGATTATAGCGGCTAAGTTTAGCGCTGAGGAGGGGAGAACCTCCATTCCCTTTTTCCATATCTGATAAATCAGCCTGACCCAATTTTTCCGCTGCTTTGATTTCTTCCCAGTTTTGCCGGACTTCCTCCACACTGGCGACTTCCACATCACCAAAAACGTGCGGATGTCGCCGAATCATTTTGTCAGCGATACCGTTGGCAATTTCTGTCAGGGAGAATTGGCCAGTTTCGCTGGCAATTTGGGCTTGCAAGACGACTTGTAACAAAAGGTCGCCCAGTTCTTCGGCGATCGCCTCCCGGTTGCCCTCCCGGATGGCATCCACCACCTCATAAGCCTCCTCAATGATATAAGGAATCAACGTTTCTGGCGTTTGCGCCAAGTCCCAGGGGCAACCCCCAACAGGCGATCGTAATTGCGCCACCACCGCCATCAACCGCTCCACCGCCGTCAATGCTTCATTTGTCATTTGTTCTTTGTCCTTTGTCTTTTGTCCTTTGTCCCCTCTTTCCCAGGTTTGTAGTAGGGCTTTAGCCCTCTTTCCCCGGCTCGTAGTAGGGCTTTAGCCCTCTTTCCCCGGTTTGTAGTAGGGCTTTAGCCCTCTTTCCCCGGTTTGTAGTTGCGAACCTTTGTTTTTGGGGCTGAAGCCCTACTACGAACCTTTGTTTTTGGGGCTGAAGCCCTACTACGAGCTTGTTTTTGGGCTGAAGCCCTACTACGAACCTTTGTTTTGCGTTTCCAGCCAGAAACCACATAATCACTCACCGAGTGACTCAACGCTCCCAGTTCCAAACCCACAAATAGAGCAATACCATCTGGAAAAGAAACCAAGTTTCTCGCCAGCAAACCGGTTTCTGGTGTGGTGAGACTATGCCACTGTCCTGTCACTAGGCGGTAGGCAGTCCCCGCCAATACGCCAAACAAGATGCACCAAGCGGTTAAATACAGCACCCGCACCACAGTCCCAATTATAGGTCCGTGAGACAAAAAAGACCGATGGCGCAAGCACTTTTGATAGGGAAGCCACAACCACCGGAACCACCCCCACCGCTGGAACTGGCGGGAGTAGATATCCAGGTCCGGGCCAAACATCAAGCCGCCAAACAAAAAACCCGACGCCACCAGTAGGGTGTGCTGGCTGTTGCGGGTGATGGCAATAGTGGCGCCAGTGACTACCGGCAAGCTCCAGAGGGTAATGCGATCGTGCGTGCGGCCACTGGGCATAATGGATAAAAAAAATCAAAAAACACTTGACAAGACTACCCCTTGGCTGATACTCTTGAAAAGTTATCACTAATCAATTGTCCCCGATCACTTGTCAAAAGACAAATGACCAAGGACTTTTGACCAAAGACCAAGAACAAAAGGGCGATTAGCTCAGCGGTAGAGCGCCTGCCTTACAAGCAGGATGTCACTGGTTCAAGCCCAGTATCGCCCATATGAATAAAAAATTAATTGCTTTCATTCACACGAATGAGAGCAAACAAAATCCGAATGAAAACGAACAAAAATCGTAGTAGCACAGCTAAGCGAAGCGCGCCTGGTTAATTGCCCATAACAATTAACAATTACTTATATGAATAAAACATGATTCGTAGGGGCACGGCGTCATAAATATTCATCATCCAACCCAAATCTCGATAATGCCGTGCCCACCACAATTGATAATTGATAATTGATAATTGACAATTGACCATTACTTATATGAATAAAACATGATTTGTCGGGGCACGGCGTCATAAATATTCATCGTTTAACCCAAATCTCGATAATGCCGTGCCCATCCCAAGTACAATGGATAATTGATATAGTTATTTTAAATAATAATGAGACAAATCTTGTCCCGGATTTAGGGGTAAGGGTGCCGATGTAGGGGCGATTCGCGAATCGCCCCTACATAATTGGCTCAACCTTATTTGAAATGACTATAATTGTGAAACACTAATTATCAATTATCAATTATCAATTATCAATTATCAATTATCAATTATCAATTATAAAGGACAAACAACCAATGACTTTTGACCGCGAAACATTAGCACATAAAGAATGGCTGGGAATGCTCCAGCCAGTGGGTTTGATAGTTTCCTCCCTCGCTCTGACCAAACATCAAGCCGTGTTAGACCGCAGCGGCGTCATCGAGCTACAATCGAAATTGCAAGAAATAGTTTCCACCGCCGCCATTCCTGGTCAAATTGACCAAGGCATCGCCTACATTCCCGATTTTCCCAACTTTGCCCAAGAAATATTAAAATGGCAGCCAGAGGATTTAGTCGGAGCCGAAAATCAGCCGCCCATCCCACCAGAATTAGAACTTTTCCTATCTGATTATGGCGAAACTCTCAAACCCACCTACGCCATACCACAGGTAGGGGCGATTCGCGAATCGTCCCTACAATCCTACCTGATGCTGATTCAGATTTTACCCACCGGGTTATTATTAGATAAAGTTGATGAAGCCAGCGAAAAAAATGCCGGATGGAATGCCAGCCCCCAAGCCAAATTTGAGCGGTTATTGCGGGAAACAGAAATTCCCATCGGTTTGCTCTGTAATGGTAAAGACATTCGATTAGTCTATGCGCCCCGGGGCGAATCTTCTGGCTATCTCACCTTTCCCGTCCAAGCTATGACCGAAGTGGCGGGGCGACCAATTCTCGCTGCTCTGGAAATGCTCCTGGGACAAGACCGCCTTTTTACCGTTCCCACAGACCACCGCCTCCCCAAAATCCTCAGCGATAGTCGCTCCTACCAAGCGGAAGTTTCCACCCAATTAGCTGGTCAAGTTCTTGATGCCTTGTGGGAGCTACTCACGGGATTTCAAGAAGCTGATACTAATGCACAGAAAAATCCCGTCCTGGAATTAGCCAAAACCGAACCCCAGCATATCTATGGTGGCTTAATTACCACTTTGATGCGGTTGGTATTCCTGCTCTACGCCGAAGACAGAGGTTTGATGCCCGATGACGGTATATATCACCGCTGTTATGCTGTATCTGCTCTCTATCAAAAACTGCGCCTAGACAATACCGACCACCCCAAAGAAATGGATTCTCGCCACGGAGCATGGGTGTCCCTGTTAAGTTTGTTTCGCCTGGTGTATGATGGCGGTGGCAGCTATGAAGCGTATCTCCCCGCCCGACATGGCCAACTATTTGACCCAGACGAATATCCCTTTTTAGAAGGGCGACCCCAAGGGAGTCATTATCGCGATGATGATGATTTCTATGCTCCCCGTATCCCCGATCGCACCATCTACCGCATCCTTGATAAACTGCTGATGCTAGATGGAGAACGCCTCTCCTATCGCGCCCTGGATGTAGAGCAAATTGGCTCCGTATATGAAGCCATTATGGGCTACGAGGTGAAAGTCGCCGAAGGAAAATCAATCGCCCTGACCCCAAATAATGTAGTAATCAATCTAGAAGCCCTCCTCGCCACCAAGCCGAAACAACGGGCTTCTCTGCTGAAAGAAGAAGCAGGATGCAATATTTCTGGCAAAAGTCGCACCGACTTGGAAGCTGCCAAGAATTCAGCCGATTTATTAACCGCTTTGGGCAGAAAAATCTCCCCTGTCACCCCTAATTCATTGCCCGCAGGGTCTCTGTTTTTACAACCGGGAGATGAGCGACGGCGTACCGGTTCCCACTACACCCCCCGGAAGCTGACCCAACCTATTGTAGAAACCACTTTGCGCCCCCAGTGGGAAAGATTGGGAGTTAAACCTACCCCAGAGCAGATTTTAGAGCTAAAAGTGTGCGATTTGGCGATGGGGTCAGCGGCGTTTTTAGTCGAAGCCTGTCGGCAATTAGCTGATAAACTTGTAGCAGCCTGGGAACACCACGGTTTACCCGCAGATTTGCCCAATGCGGTAGAGCCGTTGCTCTATGCAAGGCGACTCGTGGCCCAGCGGTGTCTCTACGGTGTGGATAAAAATCCTTTTGCGGTCAACCTGGCTAAACTGTCTTTATGGTTGGTGACTTTGGCGAAAGACCTGCCTTTTACCTTTGTTGACCACGCTCTGAAATGTGGTGATTCTTTGGTGGGTGTTACCAAAGCAGAAATCGATGATTTTAGTAAAGAAGACCTGCCCCTGCTTCGGCTTCTCAACACTCAGGTAGAGCAAGCCAAGAACTACCGAGCCAAAATTCAGTCTGTGGATACTTCCACTGATGCGGATGCGGAGCAAAAGCATAACCAATTATTGCAAGCAGAAGCCGAATTAGAGGCAGCGAAAGTGTTGGGGGATGTGCAGATTGCGGCGTTTTTTGGTGGGAGCAGCCAAAAGGAGCGGACAGCGAAAAAGTCGGAATATGG
>DVDU01000190.1 GCA_015296065.1 Oscillatoriaceae cyanobacterium M33_DOE_052
CAGCCGAACCCTTGGGACCTTCTCCAGCCCCAGGATGTGACGAACCGACATCGAGGTGCCAAACCTCCCCGTCGATATGAGCTCTTGGGGGAGATCAGCCTGTTATCCCCGGAGTACCTTTTATCCTTTGAGCGATGGCCCTTCCATGCAGAACCACCGGATCACTTCAGCCGTCTTTCGACCCTGCTCGACTTGTCTGTCTCACAGTCAAGCTCCCTTATACTGATGCGCTCTACGTACGATTACCAACCGTACTGAGGGAACCTTTGCAAGCCTCCGTTACTTTTTAGGAGGCGACCACCCCAGTCAAACTACCCACCATGCACTGTTTCCCGTTAGGGATTAGACTCTAAACAAACAAAGGTTGGTATTTCAACGACCGCTCCACGATGGCTGGCGCCACCGCTTCAAAGCGTCCCAACTATTCTACACATCGGTTGTTCAAAATCAATGCAAAGTTGTAGTGAAGGTTCACGGGGTCTTTCCGTCCCGTGACGGGTAACCGGCATCTTCACCGATACTACAATTTCACCGGGCTCGCGGAGGAGACAGTGTTCAACTCATTAGACCATTCGTGCAGGTCGGAACTTACCCGACAAGGAATTTCGCTACCTTAGGACCGTTATAGTTACGGCCGCCGTTTACCGGGGCTTCAGTCAGAAGCTTTGGATTGCTCCGAACATCCTTCCTTAACCTTCCGGCACCGGGCAGGTATCAGGCTCTATACGTCATCTTTCGATTTTGCAGGGCCCTGTGTTTTTGTTAAACAGTTGGTTGAACCATTTTACTGAGACCATCCGAAGATGGTACGCTTTATCCCGAAGTTACAGCGTCAATTTGCCTAGTTCCTTCTCCGCGGCTCACCCGAGCGCCTTAGAATATTCATCTCGTCTACCTGTGTCGGTTTGCGGTACGGGCCGCTATAGCCTAACCTTAGAGGTTTTTCTCGGCGGTGTGTTTAGGACCACTATCCACGCTGCCGAAGCTTTGTGGTACTATCACGTTCGACATCTCCTGCGGATTTGCCTACAGGAAATAAATCTACACGCTTTAAGGTAGAATTCCGTATCTACCCGGGTCTTTCACTACCGCGTCACCCCATCGAAACTATAGCGGGTACTGGAATATTAACCAGTTTTCCATCAGCTACCCCTTTCGGGTTTGCCTAAGGACCCGACTAACCCTGATCCGATTAACGTTGATCAGGAAACCTTAGACTTTCGGCGAAGTAGTTTTTCACTACTTTTATCGCTACTCATGCCTACATTTTCTTTTCCCAACGCTCCAGCATACGTCGCCGTACACCTTCGCAGCAGATGGGAATGCTCCCCTACCGAATACCACTCAAAGTGGCATCTTAGGACTTCGGTTCGTAGTTTGATGCCCGATTATTTTCCGTGCAGGACCTCTCGACCAGTGAGCTGTTACGCACTCTTTAAATGAATGGCTGCTTCCAAGCCAACATCCTGGCTGTTATAGAAGTCCCACCTCGTTTGATCAACTTAACTACGTATTAGGGACCTTAGTCGCTAATCTGGGTTATTTCCCTCTCGGCCACGGATCTTAGCACCCGCAGCCTCACTCCCGGAGATATTTACTAGCATTCGGAGTTTGTCAGGGTTTGGTAGGCGGTGAAGCCCCCTAGCCCAATCAGTAGCTCTACCTCTAGTAAACGTCTATATCCGAGGCTGTTCCTAAAAACATTTCGGGGAGAACGAGCTATCTCTCAGTTTGATTGGCCTTTCACCCCTATCCACAAGTCATCCCATAACTTTTCAACGTTAATGAGTTCGGTCCTCCAGTGTGTGTTACCACACCTTCAACCTGCTCATGGATAGATCACAAAGTTTCGCGTCTGCCCCCACTAACTAAACGCCCTATTTGGACTCGCTTTCGCTACGGCTCCGTTACTGAAGAACTTAACCTCGCTAGTGAGGAGCAACTCGTAGGCTCATTATGCAAAAGGCACGCCGTCATCCGCCGAGGCGGACTCCGACCGCTTGTAGGCGCACGGTTTCAGGTACTATTTCACTCCCCTGTTCGGGGTGCTTTTCACCTTTCCCTTACGGTACTGGTTCACTATCGGTCTCTGAGGAGTATTTAGCCTTACCAGATGGTGCTGGCAGATTCAGGCAGGATTCCTCCGGTCCCGCCTTACTCAGGATACCACTCGTCCCCAATCATTTGTGCTTACAGGACTATCACCTGCTATGGTTCAACTTTCCAGAAGATTCAGCTTGAGATTGGTTTCTAAATGTGGTCCTACAACCTCCCGATAGCACGCTATCGGGATTTGGGCTCTTCCCTTTTCGCTCGCCACTACTCAGGGAATCATTATTTATTTTCTTTTCCTCCTCCTACTTAGATGTTTCAGTTCAGAGGGTTGACTTCCGCCTTGCGGCGGATAACACACCTTCAGTGTGCTGGGTTGTCCCATTCGGAAATCTGCGGATATTACGCTTGTGTGCAGCTCCCCGCAGCTTATCGCAGCTTACCGCGTCCTTCGTCGTCTCTCAGAGCCAAGGCATCCACCATGCGCCCTTAAGTGCTTTAAAAGAGTTATTGCCGTTACTCGTCATTTACAACATTAGAAATAACAATTTCACCAATATGTCAAAGAACTTGATTCAATTGGCTAATTAGCCAATGAGCTAACTAGTCAGTGAAAGAAGCTGATGTTTGGAATCCGATTCCCGGTCGCATCACAACTAACGTGATCGCCTACATCAAATCGAGTAAAGAACTGTATTTCAATTGGCTCATTGCCTAATTACCTTATCGGCCAATTTTATTTTGTGGAGGATATCGGAGTCGAACCGATGACCCTTAGCTTGCAAAGCTAATGCTCTAGCCAACTGAGCTAATCCCCCGTGGTTAAGCTCATAGCTACAAGCGAATAGCTATTAGCTATTGTAGACCCGAGCAGATTTGAACTGCTGACCCCTACATTATCAGTGTAGTGCTCTAACCAGGCTGAGCTACGGATCTATATTATAAACCCGATCACTTCGAACCGGCGCAGTTTGGAACCGCTGTTAGCGGGTTTACATAAAAAGAATGTAAAGAACTAACAAATTGAAAGAATAGGAAACAACAGTTAAAAAGGGTTCGCAATCTCTAAAAAGGAGGTATTCCAGCCGCACCTTCCGATACGGCTACCTTGTTACGACTTAGCCCCAGTCACCAGTTTTACCCTAGGCGGCTCCTTGCGGTTACCGACTTTAGGTACACCCGGCTTCCATGGCTTGACGGGCGGTGTGTGCAAGGTCCGGGAACGTATTCACCGTATCATTGCTGATATACGATTACTAGCGATTCCAGCTTCATGGAGTCGAGTTGCAGACTCCAATCTGAACTGAGAGGAGGTTTTTGGGATTAGCTCCTTGTCGCCAAGTGGCAGCCCTTTGTCCTCCCCATTGTAGCACGTGTGTAGCCCTGGGCATAAAGGCCATGATGACTTGACATCATCCCCTCCTTCCTCACGTCTTACGACGGCAGTTTCATTAGAGTTCCCAGCTTTACCTGATGGCAACTAATGA
>DVDU01000014.1 GCA_015296065.1 Oscillatoriaceae cyanobacterium M33_DOE_052
CCCATCTTTGGTTCGTAGTTGGGCTTTAGCCCCATCTTTGGTTCGTAGTTGGGCTTTAGCCCCATCTTTGGTTCGTAGTTGGGCTTTAGCCCCATCTTTGGTTCGTAGTTGGGCTTTAGCCCCATCTTTGGTTCGTAGTTGGGCTTTAGCCCCAAAAAATTGACGGCAGGCTGGGGAAGCCATTTACAAAACCTTATATTGCTTAATAAAAGTTAATGAAATTCCCAGTTTTGGCTCCATCAGCACTGGTAAACTGGAGGGCATGGCAAAGACAGAGGAAACATCCCTCTGCCCTGACAAACCAAACCCGAATACTGCCCAGACCTGTCGGTTAGCGGTGAATTGCAGCCAAAATATCATTACATAAGTCACGACAGCCCAAACAGACTATGGTAGATACCCTTAAAAAACCTGAATTTGAAGAGTTGCGCCCTGGGATAAAAATCCCCGCCAAAGAAACCATCCTCACTCCCCGGTTCTATACCACCGACTTTGACGCGATGGCCAAAATGGACATCTCCGTTAACGAAGATGAACTCCAAGCCATCCTAGAAGAATTCCGGGCGGACTACAATCGCCATCACTTTATCCGCGATGACGAGTTTAACCAATCCTGGGAACATATCGACGGCGAAAAGCGGCGGCTATTCATCGAGTTTCTCGAACGGTCCTGCACCGCTGAATTCTCCGGTTTCCTGCTCTACAAAGAACTGGGCCGTCGCATCAAAGACAAAAATCCCGTCCTCGCCGAATGCTTTAACCTGATGTCCCGGGATGAAGCCCGCCACGCCGGTTTCCTCAATAAGGCGATGTCGGACTTCAATATGTCCTTGGACCTGGGCTTTTTGACCCAGAGCCGGAAATACACCTTCTTTGAGCCGAAATTCATCTTCTACGCCACCTATCTGTCGGAAAAAATCGGCTACTGGCGTTACATCACCATCTATCGTCACCTGGAAGCGCACCCAGAAGACCGGATTTATCCGATTTTCCGCTTCTTTGAAAACTGGTGTCAAGACGAAAACCGTCACGGCGACTTCTTTGATGCGGTGATGAAAGCTCAACCCCAGATGCTGAACGACTGGAAAGCTAAGCTGTGGTCCCGCTTCTTCCTGCTGTCGGTGTTTGTGACTATGTTCCTCAACGATATCCAGCGGGCCGACTTCTACGCCTGTCTCGGTTTGGATGCTCGTGAATACGATATCCATGTGATTCGCAAGACTAATGAGACGGCGGGCCGCGTCTTCCCGGTGATTCTGGATGTGGACAACCCGGAATTCTTCGATCGCCTGGATACCTGCACGGCAAATAATGCTAAACTGGCTGAGATAGCAAATTCTAAAGCGCCGAAGTTGGTGCAGTTTTTCCAAAAACTGCCCCTGTACGTTTCTAATGTCTGGCAGCTAGCGCGGCTGTACCTGATGAAACCCATTGATATGGTTCAGTTTCAGGGTGTTGTCCGCTAGGAACTGATTTCGGTTTCGCTCCTCTGTTGTTTCGTCGTCTGGCGGTCCGGCATCAAGCTGGACCGTTTTTATTTGGAGTTGACTTGCTATCATACCAAAGCAGACTTCGCAGCGGTGGCCAAGGGCCCTGGAATTGGATGTGTAGTATGGTTGTGGATGGGCGCATTGGGCCGATCGGCTCTGGAACTTTACGGAATTTCCTGGTTGTGGTTTTGGCAGCAGTGGGAGTTGGCAGCGTTCTGAGTGGACCCGTAGTGGCTCAGTCCCAGGCTCCCAGAAGTGCCCAAGATTTAGATTTAAGTCCCGAAATCATTGAGGAAAGTCCCGTGTTGCAGCGGTGGCTCAAAGAAGTGCCGGACGTGTGGGAAGATATCAAAAATGACCCCAGTTTTCGCACTCGCTTGCGCTTGGGATATACTCAGTTTCCCTCTAGTGATGATGCTAGTGGGTTTAATTTAGCCGTAGAAGATGTGTTTATTGGCGATACCAAGCTGACAGTAGGTGGCGATTATTATAATGCGGGCAGTGGGGATATGACTAGCGCTGGTGCAGAACTGCGCTACTACTTATTACCCCTGGGTAACTATGTTAACTTTGCTCCTACTATTGGCTATCGCCACTTAGAAACCAAAACCTATTCTACCAGTGGTTTACAAGTAGGTGGTAGGTTGATGGTGGTGCCCTCACGCGGTGGAGCGGCTGACCTTTCTTTAAGTTACTCCCAAGTCGGTATTGGTGGGGATGAATCTGTGGGTTTAGCCAGTTTTTCTGTGGGTTATGCGATTACGTCTCACCTGAGATTATCCACCGATTTGCAGTGGCAAATTGCCTCAGATGATACCGATAATCGGGTGGGGATTGTGTTGGAATTGATGCCGTAAGGTTACAAATTGTAAATTTTTGCCCAAAGTAAATAATAGCGCTAATATAGAAATACTAGGGCTTTTCAATCTAATGAGGGACAACTCTCAAAACTGTCATTCCCCCGTCTCAAAACTGTCATTCCCGCGTAGGCGGGAATCCAGTCACCATATATGTTTTATACGTGTGAAATTTATATGTCTCTCGCATTGGGCATTCATCCATGAATAACCCTGTTGACGACAACTCCCCCAGTGGGAATCATTCTCTACTGGATGATTTCATCCAGTCCCTAAGTCTGGAATCTCACCAGAGCAACCCTCAGCCGTCGGAGGTTCCTGATTTATCCCACCTCCAAGTCAACTTGGGGGAAACTCCCCATCTCCCAGATTTCCACCACCCCGGGGCATTAGATGGCTCTGATGCTTCTGGGGATTCGAGTTTTTTGGCTTGGCGATAAAAATTTATTGACTTTCAGGAGAATAGATGATGTTACCAATGAAACCAGATTTACAGGAATTAATTATTACCAAAGGAGAGTGTAATCATATTACTGGGGTAAATAGCTTCTTATTTAATAGTTTGATTGGCTATGTTCTCAGCTTAGATTTAAAAACATACGACCAACAGAAACCTCAGCTTCAAGTATTGGCTCAATCAGGATTTTTCAAAAAGAAAGCATCGAACACAATTAAAATCTTTGAAGAATGCAAAATTTTGTTGGCAGCCAATAAAGATGAAGAATTAATTAGAAAAATTAGATTCGATAATACATTTGGCAATTGGTTGCCATTATTCAATCAACGTTTTTTAGCAATAATTTATTTACTTGCGATAGTAACGTTGGGGATGACTCTTTTAATGATTGCTATGTACTACCTCCCATTGTACATCAAATATTTATCCAATAAAATGCAGTATTTTCGGTTGTCTGAATTACTGAAAGAAGTAGAAAAGCATAACCAAATTGTCAATAACCTCTATACCTTAGACCAACTTGAAGCCGTTGGTAATCCAGTCAAAATCAATGATAGAATCAAGGTCATCGAGGCTTTAAAAATAACCCGTGCAGGCTTAGTGCGGGCATTGCAAACCGAAAGAATATTGCGAGAAAACCCTAATTTTCAACCTCAGTATTTCAACATAGACTTAAGCGGCGTGCAAGCTGAACGCACGATGGTTAGAGCCGTTGAATATGCTCAACTGCTTGATGATGCTGTACAAATTGGGGTGAGTCTTCAGCAGGAGATGCGAAAGTTGCAAAGAAACCGCTGAGGCCCCACCTTGTCTAAGAAACCCGGTTTCTGAGGTCCCCGGTTTCTGGACTCCCGGTTGGGGAAAAGAAACCGGGTTTCTGCGATAACCTCTGCATCCTAACCGAGATTTAGTTAAGAAACCCGGTTTCTGGGGGTCCCCGGTTTCTGGGGTTCCCGGTTGGGCGAAAGAAACCGGGTTTCTGCGATAATTTGGGTATCCTCACCGAGATTTAGTGAAGAAACCGGGTTTCTGGAGTCCCCCGGTTTCTGGGCTAGGGCGGTTTCTGGGCTAGGGCGGTTTCTGGGGCTTGAGCCATCTAGTTGATGCTATAATTACTGTTGGCCATAAATGTCAGGGGGCAAATTTCCAGAAGATGTCTGATGAAGTGGAGGAGTTTGTTTCACGGTTTCCCCGGAAGCCTACTCCCAGCAACTCCGTAGAGGATTTGTTTGAAATTCAACATACAGGAGAGTGGAATTATCAAATAGAAGGGGGCGGAACTAAAATTTTTATTGATGGGTATCGAGACCGGACTATCTTGGAGGCTAAATATGTTAGCACCCCCGATCGCAGCCCCTATATTCCGAATTCGCAAATCCCAAATTTCATTCGCCAGAAAATCGTCAAGCAAATTCGAGATGAATTTCGGCGCATAGCAAATGTGATTAAAGACCCAACTAGCCCATTTGAATCTTTAGAGGTAATTACCAATCATTCAGAAGCCAAAGTTTTCTTTGCAGAATTACTGCAAGAGCTCAATATCGTAGGCAACGTAGTTATCAGAGAATAAGGAGTTTCCATGAAAACGCTGCTTTTGTTTATCGGCGAATCTGAAAAATTTAATTTGAGTGAAGTAGCCGAAATTTTTCCAAAAATTCCGAATATTCAAAACCTCAAGCAAGGCGACTTCGTTGGCTCTATATTAGAATGTGAGTTTTTCGATAAAAACGATTATACCATCATCCGGTTAAGTGATGATTTAGAAACCATCTCTATTGATGGAGATGGAGATGCTAGCTTAAAAATCGCGTTGGAAATCCAAAAGCACTATCCGCAAAATCTGCGATTAATTGACTCTAATTACAGTTTTGATATAGAGTTGGATCAGATTAAATCAGTTGGTCAATTACGGCAAAAGATGCGAGAATCATCCTTTGCCCAATTGCCTGTGTGAATTGCCTGTGTGAAAATAGGCGTGAAAATTGGTAGTCAAACCCTAGGCTGCGTCAATTTTGGTCTTTCAGAGCCAAGAAAACCGGTGTCTGAAAGGACAAGAAACCGGGACCAGGCGGCGATCGTCTGGGTATCCCAGAGCCAAGAAACCGGGACCAGGCGGCGATCGTCTGGGTATCCTAACCGAGATTTAGTTAAAAAACCCGCTCTTCACCAGTCCCACCTATAGAAACGGCAACCCACGTCCCAATCATGCACCACCAGAGCATCAACACCAATGGCACATCAACGACCCCCAAATCGGCCCCCGATCTGGTTTCCAGAGACAAGCTGGCGGCGGTTTTCCCTTAGATTCACCCTAAACATAGGAGTCAAACCCATGCAAGGCATTACTATTACTGACCAAACTACTGATGGTTTTCTAGCTGTCAATCTGATAGACATCCTCCAAGCGATCGGCCCTTTATTGTTAACAACTAAGTGGCAATTTACCAACCTAGAATGTTTCGGAAAAACAGCAGAAAGTCTCTATTCATATGCTGATTCATCCTCCTATATTTCGGGGGAGATATTGGTACAGTTAGCCGCAAAAATTACGCAAGTAATTGATGGCAAATTTCAGGCATACCGGGGCAATGAAAATCAGCCTTGGTTAATCATCACTGCCGTAGATAGCAGTGCCTACGATGTGGAAACCGTAGATGAAAACATTCTGGTTAAACTTAGGCAGCAGTTTCAGCAAGTTAGCGAATTGCCAGGGAATATTTCCCTGATGCCGAAACTGTTAACAGTGCTTCACACAGGTGATTAGTTTATTTCCGAAAAATCGTCAGGCAATTTGAAGTGGGAATGAAAATAAGGTTTCTGGGTGTCCCGGTTGCCGTTCCCAAGCTATCTGCTACTCTCTATATAACGCCGCAACACGGAATTAATCGTGTTTCTATACTCGGCGCCTTGCTCTCGAAACCATGCCATCACATCCGCATCTAGCTGAATCAAATTACGAGCTTGGGCGGCTGGTATTCTGAGAGTAGCATTCTCAAAAAACTCATCCGTTAAAGGGGGAATATCCGAGTAATCAATTTCTTCATCAGTCATTGTATCTAGTGCCTCCCAATCAGTCCGAGAGATATTGTTCAAATCTTTGTCGCTCATATTTGTTAGCCCTTCGTGCTGATATAATTCTAATTATATTATCGTGACGTTCTGTCCAGACAACAACCGCTACAGTATTGCGCAAAAAGCCGATACCCACCCACCGCTCCTCGCCATAATCAGTACGCTGATCAAGCTCACTTAACATGGGGCCATCAAACATCTGAGGAACATCTGCGAAGTCAATCCGATGTTTGACAATGTTTTCCGCTCTCTTCGCTTCGTCCCATTCAAACTGCATAGCGGCTCCATCGAGGCTAAGTTGGGTGTAAATCTATCATAAACTATTGAGGGTCGTCTGGGTATCCCAGAGCCAAGAAACCGGGACCAGGCGGCGATCGTCTGGGTATCCTAACCGAGATTTAGTTAAGAAACCCGGTTTCTGAGGGTCCCCGGTTTATGAACCTGGTGTGGGGTGGAAAAGAAACCTTCTGGGATAATTTGGGTATCCTAACCGAGATTTAGTTAAGAAACCCGGTTTCTGAAACCCCCCGGTTTCTGAAACCCCCCGGTTTCTGGACCAGGGCAAGAAACCGGGTTTCTGCGATCGTCTGGGTATCCTAACCGAGACCTAGTTAATAAACGATGAACTTTGTTGTTTGCATCAAAAATCCAGACTATGCGGCTTCCCTAGAAGTTCGCAAGATTTATCAAGTCTTACCAGACTCGACAGCCAATCGCCATCAAATGATTCGCATCATTGATGAATCGGGGGAAGATTACCTCTATCCTAACTCCTATTTTATGCCGATTGAACTATCCGCACCGCTGCAACAAGCTATTCTGAAAATGTCTTAGATTGAGTGGAATCACAGAAACCCGGTTTCTGGTTTCTGGACTTGGGGTGGAAAAGAAACCGGGTTTCTGCGAATGGGACAAGAAACCCAGTTTCTGGGTTTCTTGGGTGGCTGGTATTCTGAGAGTAGCATTTTCAAAAAACTGATCCGTTAAAGGTGGAATATCCGAGTAATCAATTTCCTCATCAGTCAACAATTCTCCGACTTAAATTGTAGGGGCGGTGGCACCGGGAGCATCCCGCCGTAGGCGCGAAGGGGGAAGCATTCCGGCGAATCATGTCTGGCAAAAAAACCAAAATTTATCACCCGAATGCTTCCCCCTGACGGCGAGTCATCTGGAGCTAAACCCAAGAATTTATCATAATCAGGCTGCGCCCGACTCTGAGGAGTTGCAATGCTCCTGATGCTCCCAGTCATTTATCGCCACCAGCCAGCCAAATGAAATGAAAATTAGCTTTGGAATCGCGCTAAACGGGTTTGTAAGATTTCCGCCTGTTTCTGTGCTTCTGCCAAGGCATTGCGAGCATTTTCTACGACTTCCGGGCGCGCATTATTCACAAAACCGGGATTGTTTAGCTTCCCAGACAATGTGGTGACATCTGCCTCGACTTTGGCTAAACTTTTCTCCAGTTTGCCACGCAAAGCCGCCATATCCACCACGCCTGCGAGGGGAATGAGAACTTGCACCGTTCCCACCACACCAGCAATATTTTGGCCGATTTCGGCACTTAAGGCGGCGGTAATGGTCAAGTTTTCCACTTTGGCGAGGTTTTTAATGTAGTCTGCACCGACAGTGAGGATTTGCCGCTCTTTGTCGCTGTCACTTTGGAGGATGGCGGTGACTTTGATGCCCGGTTTGATATCCAACTCGGCGCGGAGGTTGCGGATAATGCGGATAGTGCCAATTAATAGCTCGAAGTCTTGTTCGATTTCGGGATTAATGGCGGCGGTATCCACTTCGGGATATAATTGTCGGGCTAAAAAGGCGGTGTCACTGGATTGGGTGAGACTGTGCCAGATTTCCTCGGTGAGGTGTGGCATGAAGGGGTGAATTAATTTGAGGATGCCTTCTAAAATATGGGCTAAGATTTGTTGCGCTTGGCGCTTAGATGCGGTATCCTCACCTTGCAACCGGGGTTTGATTAATTCTATGTACCAGTCGCAGAAGTCGCCCCAGATAAATTCATAGAGTCCTTTGGCGGCTTCTCCTAAACCGTAGTTGTCGATATGGTTGCGGGTTTGCTGGATGGTTTGGTGGTAGCGGGAGAGAATCCAGCGATCGCACATTTCCCCACTAACATCAATCCCACTGGGAGGATTGCCCAACTGCTGCGGCGTCATCCCCGCCAAATTCATCATCGCAAACCGGGAAGCATTCCACAATTTATTGGCAAAATTGCGCGATGCTTGCACCGATGCAGACTCATCAGTTTTCCGATTATACTCCAACCGGATATCTTGCCCCGCACCGGCTACCTCTTTAACCAAAGTCCACCGCAAAGCGTCAGTACCGTATTTATCAATCAGCAGTAAGGGGTCAATGCCATTCCCCGCCGATTTTGACATTTTCTTGCCATTTTCATCCAGGACTAAGCCGTGGATATACACATCTTGAAACGGCATTTCCCCGGTGAAATGTCCCGCCATCATGGTCATCCGCGCCACCCAGAAGAAGATGATATCAAAACCCGTGACCAGGGTAGTAGTGGGGAAATAGGTTTTCAATTCGGGAGTGGCTTCTGGCCAACCGAGGGTAGAAAATGGCCATAAACCGGAAGAAAACCAGGTATCTAACACATCCGGGTCTTGTGCCACCTGGACATCGCCGCCAAATTGGGCTTGAAGTTTTGCTAAGGCTTCGGTTTCCGATTTTGCTACCACAAAGGGGGTATCGTCGGTAATTTCGCCAGCGGTGGCGCTGACGGCGTACCAGGCGGGGATTTGATGTCCCCACCATAACTGGCGAGAAATACACCAATCTTGGAGTTTTACTAACCAGTCGCGGTAAACTTTTGTCCAGCGATCGGGCACGAACGCCGGTAAATTCCGATTATCTAGGAAATCCAACGCCCGATCGGCTAAAGGACGAATCTTGACAAACCACTGGGTGGATAACAGCGGTTCCACCGGGACTTGTCCCCGCTGACTATAAGGCACCGTATGCTCGTAATCCTCAATTTTAACTAAAAATCCCTCAGCTTCCAACCGCTGCACCACATTTTTCCGCGCCACAAATCGCGCTTGCCCCTGAAAATCGCCAGCATTTTCATTCAGGGTGCCGTCCTTATTCATAATATTGATAAACGGCAGATTGTGGCGTTTGCCCATCTCAAAATCGTTCGGGTCGTGCGCAGGCGTCACCTTCACGCATCCCGTGCCAAATTCCGGCTCTACCAACTCATCGCCAATAATAGGAATTTGCCGACCCATAATCGGTAAAGTCAAAGTTTTGCCGATAAGTTGTTGATAGCGCTTATCATTAGGATTCACCGCCACCGCCGTATCCCCCAGCATGGTTTCGGGGCGAGTGGTGGCCACTTCCACATAGCCCTCACCGTCGGTGAGGGGATAACGGAAATGCCATAAATTCCCCTTAATTTCTCTCGGTTCCACCTCCAAATCAGAAACCGCAGATTGACTGGCGGGGCACCAGTTCACCATATATTTACCGCGATAAATCAACCCCTCCTCATACAGGCGGGTAAAGGCTTCTAACACGGCTTTTGATAAGCCTTCATCCATCGTGAAGCGCTCCCGCGTCCAATCCACGGACACCCCCAACCGGCGCAACTGATTAACAATTGTGCCGCCCGATTGTGCTTTCCACTCCCAAGCACGTTCTAGGAACTTTTCTCGCCCCAAGTCATAGCGAGTTTTCCCCTCAGCTTTCAGTTGCTTTTCCAGAATAGTTTGGGTAGCGATGCTGGCGTGGTCCGTACCGGGGATATATAGGGTGTTCCGATCGCACATCCGGTGATAGCGCACCACCACATCAATCAGAGTATTGTTGAAAGCGTGCCCCATATGCAAGCTCCCGGTGACATTCGGCGGCGGAATCACGATGCAGTAGGGTTTTCCGGGATGGTGGGGGTCAGCTTTGAAAGTTTGCCGTTCTTCCCAGTTGGTTTGCCACCTTGCTTCTGTCGGTGCTGGGTCGTATTGAGAGGGTAGGTTCGGTGTGTTTTCCGTCATCAGCTATAATTATAGTTTGTAGTTGGGTTTCCGCCCAAAAAGGTTCCTAGGGGCGAATCACGATTCGTCCCGGCTGTGATTTCTCCTTAATTTTGCCATAGGATGACTACTTAACGGCGGCGTCAGTGCGGGGCTATGTGGATTTTTCCCTGACCATTGCGTGAAGTGGCGGGGGTTAACTTGTCGTCTCCATCGCGATTTGGATGATGGCGGGAGAAATTTTTGATATAATTGATGAGTTTTCGTTGTTACTCGTGAATCTTGTATAATTAACCAGTGGTAGGATTTAGTGTTGAAAGATTAATATTAATTTCATATAAAATTATTTCGGTATCTAGACAAATGGTGAAAATTGTGGTATTAATGCCCTTGGGGTTGTGGAAACAGAACGGGGGTTGCCCACTGTTCTGGAGAGCTATAGTTTGTGAGAAACCCGGTTTCTATGAATCGCGTCGAAGCTAAACGAGATTCTGTGTAAGAAACCCGGTTTCTAAGCAAGGAAGCACCGCCTTTCAGGGTTTAAGACCCAATGGGTTTTGTCCCTAGGGGGAGAAGTTTGGGGGTTGATTACTGGCCAAATTATCGTAACAAAAGTGAGGTATATGGTGATGTTAGAGAGATTGAGATTATTGCCTTGGTTGCCGCAAAATCTATTTGGGAGGAGGCGCTACTTGCCTGTGTGGCTATGCGCGATCGCGGGTTGTGGCATATCGGGATTTGCCGGGTTCCAAGTCTGGAAAGGAGAAAGACACGCCAAATTGGAACTATTTCAGCAAGAAGCCCACAACCTGACTATGACCTTGCAAAAAACTATCACCGAACATCTGCAAGTCCCCCAGGATATAGATTTATTTTATGAAACTACATATTTTCTGGCCGCTGCAGAACGCTCAGAATTCCAAGAATATGCCTTACCCCAGCTCCAGCAAAATCCGGGGTTGTTAGCAGTAGGCTGGATCCAGTATATCCGGGAGGAAACCCGAACCAATTACGAGCAAGATTTGCGCCAGGAAAATTTTGCTGAGTTTGGCATTTGGGGATGGAACGAGAATGGGAAAGCCGCCCGATTGCCTTCAAAAAGCCGCTATTTTCCCATTACTTACATCGAGCCGTCACAATTTAGGAACATGGTAGGTTATGACCTCATCACTGACCCGCTGCAGGAAGCAGCGATGGCAAAAGCCGAGAAAACCAAAAAAATCGTAGTGACAGAAAAGCTGGTATTGCCAGATGGGGCAGGATTGGGTTTTGCTTCTTATTCGCCGGTGTTTAGGCGGGTGAAGTCAAATAACCTAACGGCGAATTCTAGCCGAGAATTAGTAGGTTTTGCCTATACCCTTTACTCTTTACCGGCGCTCATCAAAGCAGCTCTAACCCAAATGAGCCTGAATGATATCGAGTTTTACCTTTATGATCAATCAGCCAGTGCTGCTGATAGTTTTATTTTATTTTACAATCCCAGCGTCAAAGATTTAGAGCTTTCTCCTGGGGAAAAAAATCTAGTTAATGCCAGGGAAGGTGGTTGGCTCTGTGCGGAAACACCGGTTTGTGAGGTGTCTTTGAACGTGGCAGACAGGCAGTGGCAGCTAGTGATTTTGCCTACCCCCCAATTCGGGGGCAGGGAATCGGGGTCAGTAGCAACCCTGGCGATCGGCTTCCTCTTAACTGCCATTCTGGTGGTCTATTTATGGATGTCCCTGGATCGCACGGGACGGATTGAAAGTTTGGTACAGGAATTGCGCCATAAAAATATTGCTTTGCAGCAATCAGAAGCCGAGTTGAGAGAGCAAGCCACCAGAAAAGAATTGCTCAACTTGCTGGCGGAGAAAATTCGCAATTCTCTGGATATTGATACAGTTTTAGCCAGTGCGGTGCAGGAGCTGCGCAAAGCATTGCAGGTAGAACGGTGTTGCTTTGCTTGGTATCGCACTGATGGGGTAGAACCGGCGTGGGAAGTGGTGACGGAATCTCAGCCGGAAGAGTGGCTGCCGCTGGTAGGAATATATCCAGTTTCGTCCATTGGGAAGGAATTCGAGCAGCTTTTGCACCGGCAAAGTTGGCAGGTGGATGATGTTGCAACTTTGGCTGATCCCCTGACTCAAGACTGGTTATCGAAACTGGGGGTAAATTCTTTGGCGATCGTCCCCGTGCGGACGCAGTTTGGCCAGATGGGAGCAGCGATCTGTTTCAGTCATGGCAAAGTTTCTCATGCTTGGACAGAGCGGGAAATGGAGCTACTCTCGGCGGTGGCGGCGCAACTGTCGATCGCCCTCAACCAAGCCGAACTCTACAACGAAACTCGCGCCAAAGCTGCCGAATTAAAAATCGCCCTTGACCAACTACAGCAAACCCAGACCCAACTGGTGCAGCATGAAAAAATGTCTGCTCTGGGGCAGCTAGTGGCTGGTATTGCCCATGAAATCAACAACCCCATCACCTTTATTGCCGGTAACATCACTTACGCCGAAGAATACATCGCCGATTTGTTAGAAATTATAGAATTCTACCAACAGCGATTTCCCGAAGTGGCCGAAACCGAAGATATTTTTCAGGAAATCGACCTCGATTTTATCACCTCCGACCTCCCTAAAATTCTCGCCTCCATGAAATCGGGAGCCGATCGCATCAAAAATATCGTTCTGAGTTTGCGGAACTTTTCTCGCTTGGATGAAGCTGATGTGAAAGAAGTAGATATCCACTCTGGCATAGAAAGTGCCCTGATGCTTTTAGACAGCCGCTTGCACCATTACCAAGAAGATGATGCCGCCAGTGGCAGCAGTAAACCCCCCATTCAAATTGTCAAAGAATACGGGAATTTACCCAAAATCGAATGCTATCCGAGCCAGCTCAATCAGGTGTTTTTCAATCTTTTGGCCAATGCTATTGACGCGGTGACTCTTGTGGAAGCTGAACACAACTATCAGCCCAGAATTTTGATTGCCACGAAATTTATCCCAGAAAATACTGATAATGAGTCTTCCGAACCAGCACGAGTTGCTATCTTAGTGAAAGATAACGGTTGCGGCATCAAACCGGAGGTCAAAGAGCGAATTTTTGATCCATTTTTTACCACTAAACCCGTGGGAAGAGGCACTGGGATGGGTCTTTCCATTAGCTACAAAGTGGTGGTGGAAATGCACAAAGGACAATTAAGCTGCTCGTCAGAACCGGATATGGGCAGCGAGTTTTGCATAGAAATACCAGTCCGTCAAAGCAGCTTGCAGCCACAGGCATTAGCGGCGGGAGTAGCAGGCATTTAATCTGGGAGTCTTTGGCGGTTATCGCGATCGGCCTATGGTGGTAATATAAAGCACCGCTTCATCGTGGGGAATGCCGAGAACCTCGTTAACTTGGTCGTCGAAAAATCCCCCGATCCCGCTGACCCCTAAACCTAAATAGATGGCGGCGAGGTTGAGGCGCTGTCCCAGATGTCCGGCGTCCATATGTAGGTAGCGATAGGCTCGATCGCCATATTTGGCTACCGCTTTTTTCAAGTCGGCAGTGTGGAAGACCACCACCGCCGCATCTCGGCCCAACTCCTGTCCTAGACACAAGTAATGCAGTTCCCGGCGGAAGTTTTTAAACCGAATTTGCCGCAGTTCTTCCATAAGGGAGGCGTAGTAGTAGCAGCCTTCTTCTAAACCGGTGACAGAGGAAACGGCGATAAAGGTGGAAATCAGACTTAAATCAAAATAATCTGGGTAGCCGTCGAGGACTTGGCGGGTGTAATGTTGGGGTTGGTAGGTGAAGTCCAGAACCGCGTTGAGTTCTTCGAGGGCGATCGCCGCCGCGCTGTAGGCGCGAGTA
The DNA here is from genome assembly GCA_015296065.1 of Oscillatoriaceae cyanobacterium M33_DOE_052. GTDB lineage: Bacteria > Cyanobacteriota > Cyanobacteriia > Cyanobacteriales > Laspinemataceae > Koinonema. Next base: position 13,709 of record DVDU01000014.1, read on the forward strand.
GAACGCCGCTTGACGATCGTTTCCGTCAGTCCCTCCAGATTTTCGCCCCAGTTGATGGGGGCAGTTTGGGTCGAAACCTTGGTACAAAAGGGAAAATTGTACTTATCCTCGTGCAAACCATCTTCCATCGTGCCGCTCCACCCCCCAGTACCGGTAGTATCTTCTGATATTTCCGTGGCGCGGTGACAGTAGGCGAGGAGTTCCCCATCAGGAATTTCCGGGTAGTCGCTGTGAGTATTGGAAGGTAGAGCCGTCAGATATGGGGGCAGGTTTTGATTGATATCGAGCAAGTCCGCTAGGGGGATGAGGGCGATCGGCGCTTCCTCCTCTGGGTTGAGGTAGAGCAGTTCTGCCAAAAGCCGATCGTCGAAACCCCCCACCAAATGGGGGCGAAAATCATTTGCCGAACCTGCCAGATCCAAATTCCCCAGCAAATGGCCCCCATCGAGAAAAATGCGGCGATATGCGCGGTCTTGATAGCGCCAAGCCGATCGGTAAAATACACCAGTCACCACTACAGCCAGCTTCACCGTTTCCAAAGCGGGATGCCAGAAACAAGCCGCTTGTAGCTCCGACCACAAGTCCCCATCCCAAAACCGAATCAAAGAGTGAGTTTTTGCCTGATAGTTGTACAAACCAGGACTTAGCTGGCTCGTTCCCCTGGCGATGACATACACCTCCGCTGGATATAACCCCCCAGCCGAAGGAGCCGATCGTAAATACAGCACCCCTCCCATTGCGGGCGTTCCCCCCTGCAGAATCTTCCCAGTAATGCCATAAGTGCAAAACAGCAACCGAGATAACCGCGAGTACCAACTCTCCGACGAACCAGCCCCCGGGTTTGACTGGAGGTAAGGTTTTAAGTCAATCGAGACACCGATTTTGTAATCTTTAAACGGCGCGGGCTGGTTATCCCAGTCCAACTGGCGGCTTTTAGCAGCCAGTGTCTCTGGGTGGTATTTGGTCCGCTCGTGAAAATGCTGAGCAAGAGATTCTGTGATTTCTGGCATAGGAATTTCAACCTAGTTGGGGCAATTGTTTCAATCTTGACATCGAGGCTTCAAAAGTGACAGTTAAAAAGTGAACCAGGCAGCAGCAGGTCGCCGTAGGGGCACGGCATGCCTTGCCCCTACGGTGGATCTTCCCTCCCCGCTTCCTCCTCCCAAACCATAAAAAAACCTTAAGAAAGAAGTAGATTTCTTTACAATCAGTTACATTTTTTGACAAGTTTAAGCATAAATACACAGTCTCATTGATTTAACCCGGCAGGCATAGCTCGGCAATCATAACCCAGGTGAACATGCAAGTTAATCGAGAAGAACTACTGGCTCAGTACGCTGCAGGCGAGCGCAATTTCGCAGGCTTAGATTTAAGTGGAGCAGATTTGTTTGAAATCAATTTGGAAGAAATCAACCTCAAAGGTAGCAACCTCCGCCAAATCTACCTAGCCTATGCCAATCTTTGTCAAGCAAATCTCCATAAAGCTAACTTAAGTGATGCAGAAATGAGCGATGCCAAACTCTACCTGGCAGATTTGTCCGGCGCCGAACTCTCAAAAGCGAATCTATCCCGCGCCAATCTCCGCAATGCCAACCTCCAGCGCACCAATCTTGCCGGAGCTAACCTAGCCGGAGCGGACTTATATAATGCAAACTTAAGTGAGGCAGACCTCCAAGGCGCTGACCTCACTAGAGCCAACCTGGAAAATGCCAACCTGACCAAGGCGAATCTCAGCGGTTGCAACCTCTTCCGCGCCCGTCGAGCCAATCTATCCCATGCTGTTCTCGATCGTACCACCATTTATCCCGACGGCTACCGCCAGCATGAATCCTAGGGAACAGGCGTGGGGAGGGTGGGGAGACGGGGAGACGGGGAGACGGGGAGACGGGGAGAC
>DVDU01000193.1 GCA_015296065.1 Oscillatoriaceae cyanobacterium M33_DOE_052
GGCCGGAAGGCGGGAGGGTTTTACTCTCCCCGCTTGGGCAAATGGGAGAGAAACCACTTGACTGCTCGCTTAATGCGCGCCCGGCCTTCGGCTGATTTGTTCCACTCCTGATAATTCGACAGGTAAAACGCGATGATTCTCTCCCGAACCGGCTTGGGAACATAATAAATCGAACGGGTTAGACCATCGACCCTTTGACAGCACTTTAATCTGCACACACCGACCTCCTGTTTCCCCCAATATAACCTACGTCAGTGTATCTGTCAAGGGAAATCTTTTCCCCTCTCTATAAACCCGCACCAAGCCTGCGCTCGGTCAATCCGATCTCGCCCAGGTGGAGCTCTCCCCGTCAAACTGCATACTGACCAATTAGCGGCTGACCGGCTAATTTCGGATTCACCATCTGCCCCCAGTTTGACGTTCTCGACCCCCGCCGATGAATTAGACCCCGGTCAATCTGCCCACTGCCCCGCCATGATTTTTCAAGCCGGTGATACCTGATTACTCTGTTCTTAGATGATGGTTCTCCGCTTGGAAAGTAGTTCTCTCTCTATGGATGTGCTAACTGAGTTATCCACATTTCTCACTGAGTTATCAACAAGTTATCCGCAAGCTATCAACATACTAATCCGATGATTGTCTTTGAATTACTTACAAATGCCTTAGTTATCAACGCTGTGGTTATTGTTATAGTAATAGATATGGTTTGTGGAAATGGTAGTTTTGTGGCGGACTGGGAAATATTTTCCTACTTCTCCGGTGAGATGGTTTTTCCCGGTTTCCCCCCTCCTAAAACTCCCCCCCTCTTCTTTTCTTTCCTACCATCCGACCTTCTTTTAGTCCTTTAGACTATAATCATCTCTACCCCTGAAGATTCTGCCACTCTTCTAATGTCGGGTCTGTCAATGTCTGTAATCAGGACTAACTTAGGGTCAGGCTCTCCTGGATGTTCCTCTTTCCAGAGCTGACGATACACGAGCAGTTGACCCAATGAGTCTGTGCCTGCTGACGGGGCAA
>DVDU01000150.1 GCA_015296065.1 Oscillatoriaceae cyanobacterium M33_DOE_052
CCTGGTCCCCCCGTCCCCTGGTCCCCCCGTCCCCCCTTGCTACTCTGCAATCCTCATTTCCGCAACTTGCGCAATAAAGAAGTACCCATCACCCGCACATAGGGAAGGAGCCAGTAAAAGTACCACAGAGGTCCGGCGTGGCGGCGAGCGAATAGCTGCCACTCTTCGGGTGCGAGCCCTTTAGGACCTGTAACTTGCTTCCATAATTGGGAGAATGGTAGGTTGGCATCTTCCCAAGTGCCAGATTTGGGATTGCGGGAACAGGTGCCCGCATACCCAGGGGCAACCCAAACGGAACAACCAAGCTGCTGCGCCCGCAGTCCGTAGTCATAATCAGCATGGCGGTGAATAAACTTTGGTTCCAGATTGCCCACTTTGGCTGCCACAGAGTGGGGAATGAGGACGCAATTACCATTCATGGTGACACAGGGTTTGGGTTCGTCACCGGGGGTGAGGAGCTGGAATTTGAGAGGATGCCAGGAATTGGCCCGTACTACGCCGCCGTAGGTGAGGACGCCGGTAGCGGCGTCTTGCAGGGAACCGATAATAATTGCCTCCTGGGTGTGGTTAGCGGCGAGGTTTTGGTGGGTTCTCACCAGTTGGGAAACCGTATCAGCAAACAGATTGCTATCATCGTTAAGCCAGAGGTAATAGTCGTAACCTATATCCATTGCGGCGGCAAATGCTTTACGCATCCCCCCGACCCAAAATAGGCTGCCATCTCCAGCCAGCAGTTTTACTTCTGGATAACGTTCCCTCACAGCGGCAGAGGTGCCATCAGAGCTGCCATCATCTGTGAGATATATCTCACATTGGATATCTTTTTGCTGGCTTAAAGCCTCCAGGCAAGCCATGGTTTTATCCCGCCGGTTGTGACAGGTGATGAGTGCTGCTATACTTAGTTTACTCACATCTTCACTGCTCAGAAAAATTGGGGGTAGAGTCAAGAGAGCCTTTGGTTGGGCATACTAGGAACCAGACCAGTTGTCTGATGGTTCTCTTACATACAATAAATAAAGATGATAATGGGGAATGGTAATTCATGCTATCGCGGGTATTGGCCAGACAAATCAGCAAACCGGTTGCGAAGTATCTGAGCATTGTTTATAGCATGGTGCTGACGTGGAGTCCTGCAGGGATGGCGCAGTTGCCGGAATTTCAAAGGAATGCGAACGGTGTGGGAGGGGCGGTGAGTCAAGTTCCACCAGATTCAGTGTATCTCTTAGGACCGGGAGACCAAATCCACGTTTTTGTAGAAAACTTGGATATCCAACCCATCTTGGGGGATTATCTCATCCCGACGGATGGGGCGATCGACCTCCCAGTAGTGGGGGTAGTTACCGTTGCTGGTCTGACGGTAGAACAGGCTTCGCAACAGATTGCTTCAAAGTACCTGCGCCTGTATAAAGAGCCGCACGCGATCGTCCGCCTGGTCCGACCCCGCGCCCTGGACATCGTAGTGGCCGGAGAGGTCGCCACCCCCGGCTCTTACATCATGTCCGTGCAAAACCCTGATGCCCCTGCCTCAGTTCAATTCCCCAGAGTCACCAACGCGATTCAGCTAGCCGGGGGGCTCACCCTAACGGCCAACCCCCGCGAAATCAAGTTACGCAGGCGGCAACCGGACGGCTCGGAAATAGTCGTCAACCTCAACCTCTGGGAAATGATGCGCACCGGAGACATCAATCAAAACCTTGTCCTCCGGGATGGCGATACTATTTTCATACCCACCGCCACAGAAGTCAACCTGTCAGAACTGCGCCAATTAGCTACTGCCAGTTTAGCCTCAGACATTAATAGCCCCCGTACCGTGGCGGTCCTCGGTGAAGTAGCCAAACCTGGTTCTTATGTAATTAAAGGCGGAGACGCCCAGTTAGAGCGCCTCTCAGAAGGAATTCCCACTCTCTCGCGAGCCCTCCAGCTAGCTGGGGGAGTGACTTGGGCTGCAGACATTCGCACCATCAAGGTGCGGCGACAGACAAAAGGCGGTATAGAACAGGTCTTTACTCTCAATCTCTGGCAGTTTTTGCAGGAGGGAGATATCTCTCAAGATATTGTTTTGCAGGATGGTGACACAATTTTTATCCCCACTAGCATCGAAGTCAACCCAGCAGAGGCTCGCCAATTACGAGACTTGCGCTTTGGTAACAACACTACCACCCCCCGGACTGTGGGGGTGGTAGGAGAGGTGAACCGTCCCGGCACCTATGTGGTACAAGGGGGCGATGCTCAATCAGAACGTCTCTCCACCGGTGTACCCACTCTCACTAGAGCCCTTCAACTGGCTGGGGGGATCACACCAATGGCGGACATCCGCCGCATCCAGGTGCGCCGTCCCGCCAGAGTGGGAGCGGAAAGGGTTTTTCAGGTCAACTTGTGGCAGCTACTATCTTCGGGTGATTTTAATCAGGACTTAGTGTTGGAGGATGGAGATACGATCGTCATCCCCACCGCCACAGAGATTAACCCGGCGGAAGCGGCAGAATTGGCGGCGGCGAATTTCTCCCCTGCTAACATTAGAATTTACGTAGTGGGTGAAGAGGCTCGGTCTCCGGGGCTCGGTCCGACGGGAGAAGCACAGGTGCCCTCTAATACGCCTTTAAATCAGGCGCTGTTGGCTACTGGGGGTTTGAATCGGATTCGGGCAAATAAGTCTGAGGTGGAACTAATCCGGCTCCAACCAGATGGCACGGTGAACCGCCGCAGTATCAAGCTGGATTTGACGGCGGGGATTAATGATGCCACCAATCCCATCCTCCGGAATAATGACATTATCGTGGTTAGCCGCTCTAACCTATCCCGGGCAACAGATACGATCGATACCATTAGCGGTTTATTAGTTTGGGCGCCTAGGGTGGAACAGGTAATCCAACTGATGCAGCGCATCGGTATTATAGAAAGACCCTAGCAAATGAGATTCTCGAGCAATGGTTAATTGCAGTAGGTTCCAAAAACTTGGTGTGGCATATGACGAACGATCGCTATCAACCTTGGGTAACACAGAAACCAGGTAAATTATCGAAGTCTTCCTCGTTGGGATACAAAGAAAAGCCCCAACTCACTCAGGAAGAGCAAATCGTTAAAGAACTGGCCAAGCTCCTGGCGGCTGGCCGCAGAAGGGCGATTTTAATCGGGGCAGTGGCCGTGGCATTTACCGGCTTAATGGGTTACAGGATATCCCGGCGGCCTCCGATTTATAGCGGTTCTTTTCAGCTTTTAGTTGAACCAGTCACTATCGCGGAGAATAAATTGCTGTCGGTTCTCACCCAAACTCTGGGGGAAACAAATTCTAAGACTGATTCGGGCTTGGATTACCCCTCACAAATCAGGGTGTTGCGCAGTCCCATAATGCTGGGTAAAATTATTAACCAAATTCAAGAACAAAATCCTAAGTATGCTTATATCGATTATGACCGGCTGGTCAAAGCTCTGAAAATCGAAAGGATTATGGAGGAAAGTGAGGGCACCAGGATTCTAGAAATTAGTTATATCAGTCCCAACCCGCTGGAAGTTAAGTTTGTTTTAGAGAAATTAAAAAATCACTATATTGATTACAGTCGCGAAAACCGGAAGCAGAAAATCAGCGACGGGATTAGATATATTGAGGGTCAGATTCAAATTTTGAAACGTGAGGTGAGTGGGCTACAAGCGAGAAGAGAATCCTTGAGAAAGCAGTATCAAATTACTGACCCGGATATGGAGTCGAGATACATATTTCAGCAATCTTTAGACTTGGAGGGGAAGCGGCGGGTGCTGCAATCCGAATTGGCGGACGCCCGGGCTCACTATACGACGCTCAAACAGCTTTACGATGATGGCAGTTTTGTCACGGTGCTGCAGGATTTTTCTGTTTACAATGGTTTAATCCAGCAGCTACATCAGGTGGAGTCGGAGATTATCGCTTCGGAAGTGCGTTTGCAAGATGAACACCCCACTCTCAAAGCGCTGAAGAATCAGCAACAGGATTTACAGCAGCGAGTGCGGGTGGCCGCCACGAGTATTATTGAAAGAGTGGGCGGGGAGATGAAGGGTCTGGAAAATCAGGAGCGGTTGCTGGCGATCGAAGCTAACCGAGTCAACCAGAGGGCGCAGCTTTATCCGATGGTGGCGCGGCAGTATGAGGAGTTGCAGCGGGAATTGCAGGTTTCTACTGATGCTCTCAATCAGCTAGTGGCCAAGCGGGACAATTTAGCGATCGACGAGAAGCAGGAGGCAACGGCTTGGGAGGCCCTCTCTGAGCCGGAACAACCCAAAGCCTCTAGTCCCCTCACCACCAAGAAACTGATTTTGCTGTCGATGGTTGGTCTTGTCTTGGGTTTAGGAGCTGGTTTGCTCGCAGAAATTCTTAACAATGTCTTCCACTCTCCCGAAGAGGTGGAAGATGAAACCAACCTCCAGCTGCTCGGAGTAATTCCCTTTGCCAAGGAGCTGAAAAAATTCCGCTCTAAAGGGAGTTTGCCCAGCTCGGCTCTCGTACCGGTGACTGCACCCGCTCCGATGGCTGGTAGTGGGAATCTGCTGTTGGGGGGTAGCACACCGGAGGTGGTAGGTTACGCTAGTTCGCCGATGATGGAGGCTTTCCGGGCTCTTTATACGAATATCCGCTTGCTCAGTCCAGAAACGCCGATCCGCTCTTTGGCGATCGGAGCCGCCACGGCGGGTGAGGGGAAATCGACGATCGCCCTCCAGCTTGCTCAGACCGCAGCGGCGATCGGCCAGCGGGTGTTATTGGTGGACGGAGATATGCGCTCTCCCAAGATTCACGAAAAGCTGGAATTGCCCAACCTGCGCGGACTCAGCGACGCTATTGCCACGGACATCAGCCTCAACGAAGTGATCCAGAAATCGCCTACAGATGACAATCTCTTCGTCTTGACTGCTGGCTCGATTCCCAGCGACCCGATCAAGCTCCTCTCTTCTAAAAAAATGCACTCTCTGATGGAGCAATTCCAAGACTTTTTCGACTTGACGATCTACGACTCGCCGCCCCTGGTGGGTCTTGCTGATGCCAGTCTCCTGGCTGCCCAAACTGATGGCCTCGTGATGGTGGTGGGTATTGACAAAACCGACCGAAATATGGTATTGAAAGCACTCGATGGCCTGAAAATTTCTGGGTCTCCGGTTTTGGGTATCGTTGCTAACGGAATTAAAGGTTATACCCCCAAATCCTATGCTGCGAAGTTCCGCTAATCAGCCGCTTGTCAGGCTAAGCGTCTTTCAGAGACGACCCATGAATTTAGACTTTTTAGTTTTGGTTTTAACATAACTGACTATGATCTCACAAGGAAAAAATTCTCACTCGGCTAGCGCTTCTTTTTCTGCCGCAGATTTTGCCCAAGCTCTTGATAGTAGCACCTGGGAGTTTCGGCGCGGTCAGGTGGTGCAGGGAAAGGTTCATTCTTATGAATCTGATGGTGTTTATGTGGATATTGGCGGCAAGTCTTTGGCGTTGCTACCCTACCGGGAAATCTCGGAGGAACCTATATCCCATCCGGCTGATGTGCTGCCTCTGGGTGAAGAACGGGATTTCGCGATCGTCCGGGAACAGGATGCTGAAGGACAAGTTACCCTGTCGATTCGGGAACTAGAAGTGAAGCGAGCTTGGGAACGCATCGGGGAACTTCAAAACAGCAATCAGTCTTTGCAAGTGCGCGTCACTGGGGTGAATAAGGGAGGCATCACGGTTAATGTGGAGGGTTTGCGCGGTTTTATTCCCCGCTCCCACTTGATGCACCGGGGCAATTTGGAGCAGCTCCAAGGCGAAAATCTGATGGCTAACTTTTTAGAGGTCGATCGCGATCGCAACAAGCTGGTGCTATCCCAGCGCCATTTGGCTCAGTCTAACCGGATCAGCCAGCTCCAAGTCGGTCAGCTCGTTAGTGGCGAAATCGTCAGTATCAAGCCTTTTGGTGTTTTTGTCGATTTAGAGGGGGTGACGGGGTTGCTCCACATCAATCAAATCAGTAAAAACTACGTAGAATCACTGAGTTCTCTTTTTCATATCGGCCAAGAAATTAAGGCGATCGTCGTTAACCTTGATGAATCTACTGGTCGGATTTCTCTTTCTACCAAAATCATGGAAAATTATCCAGGGGAAATGCTGCAAAATATGGCGGAGGTTATGGCTAGCGCTGAAGCCCGATCGGAGCGCCTCAGCCAAAATATGAGCTGAGCCAGCCCGGAGGCAGGGCATCGCCCCAGTGGCGCGCAGATGCGGGGAACGGCAGCAGTAGATCTGCGGTGTTTCTCCCAGTCTTTTTTACTCTGGCGCGATATTTTTACCAAAAGCGCCAGTTTTTTAAAGAGTCGTTAAAGATGGCATTTTGGGGTTGGCAAAAGTGGGGGACAAGTGACTTAATAGAATATAGAAGGGCAAAAATCCAGTGCCAAGACCGCAGATGCGGCAGGCCGCTATCTCCCTTCTCGCCCAAACAGGCGGTAAACCCCATCAATTATTTTTGGTGATAGCTAAAATAAGCGAGGCTGACCCAAATGAACTTCTCAAAATACTTTCTCCCGGCTGCAGCCACAGCCATCTCAGGAATCCTCTGTGTCGTGCCAAATGCTGAGGCTTTTTCCTTCGGCAACAGCAGCATCGTATTTGACCAGAACACCACCGTAGATTTCGGCTTTGTCGTGTCTAACGGCAAGTTTATGTCCCAATTTGGCGTCGCCGAAATCAATAACGGCCAAATCAGCCAGCGGCACGCCATCTTTGGTGAAAACGCCCCCGGATATGATACTCCGCTCGTTGGCGATTACCAAGGTACTGTGGGCACAACGGTGACACAGCCTAAAGGAACCTTCACTTTCTTGGCTGGCGTGGAATACTCCCTGTATCTGGATAGCATCCTGCTGAAGCCAGACGGCACCCCGTGGAACCCCAAGCCAGCTACGGTGTTGTCTAACTCAGAATTGAATCGCACCTTGGGTCTGCGAGACGCCAAGCCAGATGGTAGCAGGGCTTACGGCTACAATACCACTGGTGGGAAAGTTGACCAAGTGCTGTTCTCTGGCGATTTGTTCGACAGCGGCGTTCTGATGCGCTGGGAAGACCACGGTGCAGGCGGCCACATCGATTACAATGACTTCTATGTGACGGCTGAAGCGCGGCCAATCCCCGAACCGGCTACCCTTGTAGGTCTTGGTCTAGTCGGCGGCGCGATGGCGGTGACTCGGCGGCGCAAGCGGAGTGAAATTTCCTGAGTTTTGACTAAAGCAGCATTTGTGCGGGCGGCTGTATCTGAATTTCCCCCATGTCCAAGCTGGTTGGGGTCTGTTTAACAATTGTGCTTTTCTCTCCGCCTGCCAGAGATTACTGGCACCGAAATCAGGATCAAGCCAAATTGATGCCTGTAGTCTGCTGAAGATGTTGGTATGCCAGTATCTGCGATAACTCACGATGCCGTCAGCGCCCACAGACGGCTTTTGCTTTTTTGGCAAATCGGGGGCGACATTTACCCTATGGGTGGCAGGAGGCTGGATTTCAAATTTGAACCAGCGGTGTGGTGCGCCAAATCCGATCGAGCCGATTCGCGGGAATCGTCAGATATAAAATATAACCTGGGATTAAACGACATTCCAGCAACTCCCAACCGTGGATGGTGCGATCGTTCTGATCTATGTACAAGGGCACGAAGTCAGCATTCATGGCGGTGTCTTTGACCAGTTGATTGCAGAAGGGATGGGCTGGGGTAATTAAGGTGGCAAGGGCAATCCACAGATTGCCTGCGGTCATACCACTACCAAAAATCCTCCCGCCGATCGCGGCAGCGGCGAAGGAAGGGGCAGCAATTTCCGTGGGGCTGAGTACGGCCTCAAAATCAAATACTTGTTTTACCATCATGGCAAAGTGCGGGTCACGATCGCGCACCACTACGGGCAGCTTGGGCACTAGCCCTTTAGCTGTTAAAGCAATCTCTAAATTAATCATGTCGTCGCTGGTGACGGCCAGCAGGGCTTGACAATGGCGGACTCCCGCCGCCTCCAGTCCTGCGGGTAAGGTAGCATCGGCGTGAATTACGGGAATTTTCAGCGCCTGAGCCGCACTGAGAAATCGGCTGTTGGGGTCGCGCTCGATCGCTACTACTTCGTGACCTGTGGCTCGCAGTTGCTTTACGGTTTGGATGCCGATGCCCCCCAACCCACACACTATATAATGATGTCGCTCCGGTATGGGTGGCGCCGCTAGTAGCTGCCTAAACCGGGTCCCTAAAACAAAATCATTGAGCAAGGCGTAGCAAATACCTACTGTCCCGGCTCCCACTAGCATCATAATCGCGGTAAATATCTTAATTAAGTCGGGGGCGTTTTCTGCTACTTCCTCTTTGCCTCCTGCACCCGTAATCATACCTACGGAAAAATATAGGGCATCGACAAATGAGGTTTCTAAATTCACACAAGTGTATGTGAGACTGGCGGCGAATATGCTCAGCAGCAACACCAGAACTACTAAGACTGTGGAGCGGCTGTGTTCCTGAATTCGCCGCCAGCTAGTGAGTTTTTTGGCGATTTGCTCGCCCCAAGAGATTCTATCGGTCCCTTTCTGCGGTTGGGTGGCCACAATCAGCCGATCGCCTTCCCCTAAACAGCGCCCTGTCAGGGTTGCTGATACTAAGTCCACTTTTTCCCCAGCGGCTAGGTAGTAAATCAGCATCCGGGTGCGCTCGTCCCATAACTCGCTCAGGGGGCGACCTTTCCAGGGATGATCACTATCGATATATTCTTCATGTATCGGCCAGGTTTGCTCGTACAGGGTCAGTTGTCCGATCGCCTGATTTCCCAATGCCGCAAACGCAAACACCGGCGCCGCCAGAGCTGAGACGCTCATACTGCAGTGATCGGGCAGCGTCCGATCGAGCCGCTCCCCCAAACTACGATTAAATAAACGGTTGACAATTCTAATTTGGGGATTGAGGATGCGTGCCTGCATTAAAATTGCCAAATTCAAGGCATCGTCATTGCCTGTAATCACTAGGGTATGAGCTTCCTGGATTCCCGCAGCGAGCAAAGTAGCCGCCGAGCGCACCTCACCAATAATAATATCCGAGCTTTCTCCCGGAATGGGGCGGTTGCTGATGCCCACCACAAAGGCTCCTTGCTGCCTCAGCAAACAAAAAATTTTATACCCAGTCCGTCCCAAGCAGCAGACGATGATTCGGGGTTTCATGGTTGTGGGCTTTGGTTGAAGGAAAAATGGGGAAACCGCCATCGGCATGGTTATGATTGATGCTACTATTTTTGACCCCAGGGATGCCCGCTACTGTAGCCTATGACACCGATGCTATGGAAATAAATTAGGATCGGAGGAAATAAATTAGGATCCTCACGATGGCACACCTGAACCGGCGGCGCTCCGAAAACACCCCTGGTGATTTTTACGTAGATAGTACGTGTATTGACTGCGATACCTGCCGCTGGATGGCGCCGGAAGTGTTTCACCGCGCCGCCGAGCAGTCCGCAGTTTATCACCAGCCAGAAACCCCTACTCAAAGACGGGCGGCGATGCAGGCGCTTTTGGCTTGTCCCACGGCTTCGATCGGCACCCAGTCAAAGCCCCAAGATATCAAAAATGCTCAGGATAGTTTTCCGATTTTAGTCGCAGAAAATGTCTTTCATTGTGGCTATCATGCGGAAAGTTCTTACGCTGCAACTAGCTATGTAATTTTGCGTCCCGAAGGCAATATTTTAGTAGATTCGCCCCGGTTTGCGCCCCCCCTGGTGAAGCGTTTAGAAGAGTTGGGGGGAGTGAAATATATGTATTTGACTCACCGGGATGATGTGGCGGATCACGAAAAATTCCGGGCGCATTTCCAGTGCGATCGCCTCCTGCACCGCGACGACATCACCGCCGACACCAGCACTGTAGAAATCCAGCTTGAAGGCACAGACCCCATCTCCTTCGCGCCTGACCTGTTAATTATTCCCGTCCCCGGTCACACCAAAGGCCATACCGTCTTATTATATAATCATAAATTCCTCTTCACTGGCGACCATTTAGCTTGGTCTGTGCGAAAAAATCAGCTCATTGCCTTTCGCGAACATTGCTGGTATTCTTGGACAGAATTAATTAAATCCATGCACCTGATTGCTACCTATTCTTTTGAGTGGGTTTTACCTGGTCACGGTCGCCGCTATCACGCCGATTTATCAACTATGTGCGCTGAAATGCAGCGTTGTCTTGATTGGCTGGAAGCTGTGAAGTGAGATATCGCGTTTCTCATATACATACGGTAGAGCCCTCACCCTCTCCCGCTCTGGGAGAGGGGCTAATACAGCCTTTTCTGAAAAAATGTGGTACATCTTTAAAGTCCCGCTCCCTTTTTGGTCGAGGGATTTAGGGTGAGGGTGAGAATATGGCTCTACTAAGTTACTGTTGAAAAAGCTGTAACTGTAATTTACTGCTCTAAAATATGCTATATAATATTTGTGGTATTGTGTTTAATCCACCTAAATTAATATGTCCTACAACACCCCAGAAGACTTTATTAATGCCGCCGATCAAGAACTAATGCGGCAAGATTGGAAAGCTGCCTGGAAGGTAGCCACAGAAGGGTTACAACATTTCCCCGACCATACGGAACTGCAGAAATATGCTTACATTCTCGCTCCCCCCAAGGTGACTTCTGTGCCGCGAGACCCCAACCGGGATGTTCAGGGAGATATGGATTGGCTCAAACAGCACCGTGATGAATATCGGGGGCGCTGGGTTGGAATTAAGAACGGTGAATTATTGGCTGTGGGCAATAGCCATGATGAAATTATCGCCGTGGTGGGACCCGTCAAAAATACTGGCATATTGGTCACGAAGGTTTACTAATGACATTACTTTTTTTTGCTGACGGGGAAACTTTTGCCTCTGGTGCAGTTGGTTATACATACGCTCCCGTGACTGTGGGAGAAACCACCAATCGGATTGTGATGCCTATAGAAGTTGAAGGAATACCCACTCTGGCTGTGCTTGATACGGGAGCGCCTTATGTCATCTGTTCGCCAAAAGTTGCATCAGATGCGGGGGTTAATCCAACCGCAGCCTTGGAAAGGAAAACTATGTTAATTCGGGGGATGCGGCTGTCGGGGTTTGTGGTACGTATGAACATCAGATTAGTGGCGAGAGAGGGGGATAATTTAGATGTAGATGCGACGGTTTTTGTGCCAGATTCGGAGTATCTCTGGGGTGATTTTCCCTCATTTATTGGGTTGGGGGGATTTTTGGAAAGAATCCGGTTTGCTCTCGACCCGAATACTGATACTTTTTATTTTGGTCAGTTGTGAACGTCGGGGGAGGGTCGTAATTCGAGCGCGCATCTCCTCTGAACCGGTCTAAAACATCAGCTATAATATCGAGATAATTTTGAGTAACACACCTAAATTCATATGTCCTACAACACGCCAGAAGACTTTATTAATGCCGCCGATCAAGAACTAATGCGGCAGGATTGGAAAGCTGCCTGGAAGGTAGCCACCGAAGGGTTACAACATTTCCCCGACCATGCGGAACTGCAGAAATATGCTTACATTCTCGCTCCCCCCAAGGTGACTTCTGTCAACCGAGGCGGGCATCCAGAAATCCGGGCAAATCGCGAGTGGCTCCAGAAACACCGGGCTGAATATCGGGGGCGCTGGGTAGGAATTAAGAACGGTGATTTATTGGCTGTGGGCAATAGCCATGATGAAATTATCGCCCAAGTTGGCTCGGTTAAAAATACTGGCATATTGGTCACGAAGGTTTACTAATTACATTATAATGGAGGTTAACCTGTTGGTTGAGAAAGGAGCGATCGCTTTTTGGCTGGTACGGGGCGATCGCTATTTGGGAAAGAAAAAGTGCTGCATGGCATGGAGGCATCACTTTCCTTTCCAAGCCTTGAATTTACTCTCTTACACCACTGTAAAACTATCCTCTGTCAGTGGGTCTTGGTGGAATATATTAATTGTGTTTCCAGGACTCAAAACAACCAGAGAAGCTAGACCTATAACAGTACCATCTAATGTCCGGTTGCCATTGAAAAAGTTTCCGGGAGCATTGAAAACCTCCGTTCCATTGGCAAAACCAAGGCTGGCATCGACTTGGATCACATCCTGACCTCCCACGAAATCGAGAATGCGATCCTCGCCGCTGTTTGCTCCAAAAATAAATGTATCCTGACCCATGCCACCACCAATAGTATCATTGCCGCCTAAACCGTTAAGATTATCGTCCGCATCCGTGCCAAGAAGGATGTCACCATTTGCGGTTGCAGAGGTAGGAATTACCTCTTGATTGGTAAATCCTTGGAACTCGTAGCCGATATCTGCTAGTATTGCCAAATCAACTTTGGTTGGAATGAATATATTCGCCCCGCCGCCATTACCTAAAAGCGAGGGTAAGCCAGTAGTATTCACAATGCTGTCTTGATGGGCACTATCCCTTAAGGGAATGGGGCTTCCGTTATTAATCGCTGTGGCATTTAGGCCAGCGAAGGACAAGCCATTATTTCGTCGAGCATCGTAAATGGGTATGCCAGCGCTAATCCCCAAAACGTGAGCTATTTCGTGGGCAGTTGTGATAAATAGACTGGCATCACCGCCGTTTTCACTGGGAGTGTCGCTCAAGTCATAAGGCGTAGGGTCAACACTGTATGCCAGGTTAGAGCCAAACGAAACACTGCTGACAAAGGGTTCGTAATTGACGCCACTTACCCTTTCAGGCAAAGCATCTTCGCCGAAATTGCCATTAGTCACGCCTACAGCATCTACAAGGTTCTTTGCTCCTACAAAAATGAGTATATCGTCAATTTCTCGGTCTAAAGTGACTGTCTCCGGTTGTCCAGTCTGGGGATTTACTATGAAAAACTCAGTACCAGCGGTAACGTTGGGGAACTCATCCTGAATGACCGATTCCCAAAAGCTGGCAGCAGCTTCCAAGGTGGCGCGGCGGTTGGGGTCGTTGAAAAATCCATTGGTATCGAAACGATAGTCGAACTCAATGTTAAACGTACTCGGCTTATTGGGAGCCCCTGCACGACCTTCCGCTTGACCAATGGTTTGGAAATGTTCTGCCGCACTGTTGAACTGGCCATTGAAAATTCCTTGTCCGACTTCGTGGTTCATCACCAGATAGAACTGTTCATCAAAACTTGCGGGGAGTTGGTCGTCAACATCGCTGACTTGAATAGTAAGAGTTTTCTCAAAACTTTCCCCGCCGGAGTCGGTAGTGCGAACGGTGACGTCATGGCTTGTTGTTGTCTCGAAGTCTAACAGAGTGTCATCGGCTACTTGCAGTTGGTTGCCG
>DVDU01000217.1 GCA_015296065.1 Oscillatoriaceae cyanobacterium M33_DOE_052
CAGATGGGTACTCCAAACAGCGAACCAAACCGACAAGACTACGAAGGTCCCCAACACCAAGTCACAGTGCCATCATTTTATATGGCCAAATATCCCATCACCCAAGCCCAATATCAAGCCATCATGGGGCAAAACCCCTCCCTCTTCCAAGGCTCAGACCGCCCAGTGGAGCAGGTATCCTGGAAGGATGCAGTAGAATTTTGCCAAAAACTCGCCCAAAAAACAGGACAAGCCTATCGTCTTCCCAGTGAAGCCGAATGGGAATATGCTTGTAGAGCCGGAACCACTACCCCATTTCACTTCGGCGACACCATCACCACCGACTTAGCCAACTATAACGGAGATTACACCTACGGAAACGATCCAAAAGGGCAATATCGCGGAAACACCACCCCAGTAGGCACATTTCCTCCCAACGCCTGGGGTTTGTATGACATGCACGGGAACGTCTGGGAGTGGTGTCAGGACGTTTGGCACGAAAATTACAACAATGCACCCACTGATGGAAGTGCTTGGGAAACTGGCGGAGAATCTAATCGCCGGGTGCGGCGTGGAGGTTCCTGGTACCCCTACCCCAGGAATTGCCGCTCCGGGCAGCGCGGCTGGGACGGTTTGGGCAACAGGCACCACTGCTTCGGGTTCCGGGTGGCTGTTTCTCTGCTTCCGGTCTCTGGTTCTTAGCTTCCTTCGCCAGGACTCTAGTCAGGGCGAAGCATTGCGGTACAAGGTTTGGGTGAAAAGCGATAGATTTTTCGCCGCAATGCTTCGCCCCTACCCCCAAAACCCCAAAATTATCCCCCGTAGGGGCGAAGCACACCGGCTAGAGGTTTGTGGCTTTTCACCGATAATCTATTACCGGGGTGCTTCGCCCAAGTCTAGTTCAGAAACCGGGTTTCTTATCCCCGATAAAGGGCGAAGCATTGCGGTACAAGGTTTGGGTGAAAAGCGGCAGATTTTTAGCCGCAATGCTTCGCCCCTACAGTATCCAAAACCCAAATTATCC
Organism: Oscillatoriaceae cyanobacterium M33_DOE_052; assembly: GCA_015296065.1. Taxonomy (GTDB): domain Bacteria; phylum Cyanobacteriota; class Cyanobacteriia; order Cyanobacteriales; family Laspinemataceae; genus Koinonema. The sequence goes on from DVDU01000217.1 coordinate 1,004, forward strand.
CCCGTAGGGGCGAAGCACACCGGCGAAAAGACTCCGCTTTTAACCGATAATCTATTACCGGGGTGCTTCGCCCTTTCTCTTGGCGCCTATTTTCCCAAATTTCCCCAAATTTACCGTGGTGGGGGGCACGGCGTTATCAAGATTGTTCGTCAAACCGAGAGATTTAAGATGCCGTGCCCCTACGGGTGTAAAATTATGTTTTGTAGGGGCACGGCATCATAAAGATAACGGCAAAAACGAGAAATATCAATAACGCCGTGCCCACCCCAACCCAAAATTCACCCCCAAAAACCCAAATTCATCCACATTTTCCGTGGTGGGGGGCACGGCGTGATTAAAATTGTTTGTCAAACCCGAATATTAACGATGCCGTGCCCCTACAAATGATAATTATATCCCAAAATTGCCCAAATTCATCCACATTTTCCGTGGTGGGGGGCACGGCGTGATTAAAATTGTTTGTCAAACCCAAATCTTAACGATGCCGTGCCCCTACAAATGATAATTTAATCACCAAATTACCCAAATTTATCCACATTTTCCGTGGTGGGGGGCACGGCGTGATTAAAATTGTTTGTCAAACCCGAATATTAACGATGCCGTGCCCCTACAATGTGTAATTTAACGTTGGGGTGGGTGTCAAAAATCCCACATCACTTGATTATCATCTAAATTATCCGTCACGGTGTGGCCGATCGCATCAATTTTCGCCAAATCTTCCGAGGATAACTTCACCGCCGCTGCTTTCGCATTACTCACCGCTTGTTCCGCATTCCTCACCCCGACGATCGCGCTAGTTTGGGGCTGAGCGATTAACCAAGCTAAGGATAACTGTGCTAAAGTGCATTGGTAGGATTCCGCGATCGGACGCAATTGAGCCAAAGCCGCCTGCACTCGCTGGTAATTTTCCCGGTCAGCGAATAACTTATTTTTACTGCGATGGTCGCCTTCCGCAAATTGGTGATTTAACCCAAATTTCCCCGTAAGTAACCCTTGCGCCAGGGCAGAATATGCTATAATCGAAATATCATTATCCACACAATAGGGCATTTGGTCCGTTTCCACAGGTCGCCAAAACAGGGAATAAGGCGGCTGTAAGCTATCAATGCGCCCAAATTGAGCAGCTTCTGCCATTTGGGCAGTGGTAAAATTAGAAACACCGATCGCCCGAATTTTACCCTGTTCTTGGAGTTTCACCAAAGCGCCCATAGTTTCTTCTATAGGGACGATTTCGGTTTTAAAATTACCAGAAGGCCAGTGGATTTGGTAGAGGTCGATATAATCAGTTTTGAGGTTTTGCAGGGACTGATGACAAGCCGCGATAACTTGGTCGTATTTCAGATTAGCACACCATACCTTAGTAGCATAAACTACTTGGTCGCGCACATCCGCCAACGCCTGCCCCACAATCCGTTCTGAGTGACCATCACCATATATCGCCGCTGTATCCACTGTGGTAATCCCCGCATCAAAGGCGGAGCGAATTGCCTTAATGGAGTCCTCATCTTCAATTCCCACCCACATTTTTTTCCCCGCTTGCCAAGTCCCCAAAATAATGGGGGTAATTTTCACATCGGATTTTCCCAGGGTGCGCAGTTCCATATTTTTATTTCTCCAGCAATTATTGTCATTTCATCATCATATAACAGTTTCTCTGCCCAAAGACAAAAAAACAGGAGTAAAAATTTACTCCTGTTGACCGTAAAGCTAAAAATGATGCTTCCCTGTAAAATTGTTATGGGTTCTATATGGCTATTGTTATCAGTGGCATCGCTTGTTAATTCTCGTAGTATTCATAAGTTGGGTCTTCGCACACGTTGATACCAGTCTGGATCAATGCTCCTTCCCCCACCGAGCCGTCTTCGGCGGCAGCGAGAACTCCTTTAAAATCATAACGACAGTCTGGGCGCCTGTCATCAATGGTTACTTTTGCCTCTCCACCTGGAGGCAGCACCTTCCCATCCAGAATGTTTTCCTCCCAATCATCTGTACTGGGTGGGGAAGCATAGAACTCAATGAGATCGCGACTGGTTTTGTTAATCAGGGTAAAGGTGACAGGGCCGGTGTCCGTTTCCGAGTCCGTGTCATCTTCCGCTTGCGCTAGGGTGCCGTAGCCGGTGGAAGCAACGAGGGGTAGGGACAGGGCGATCGCTACCACACTTTTGATGAAAGAGTTGTGAAACATACTCTAATTTTTAGGGCGAGTTTAACATTGTAGTCATCCGCAATTAAAGCACAAAAATTTGAGTTTGTCTAGAGGAGAATCGGAGTTTTTTCAAAATTTCCCTAAATTAGTCTGCATCCACTTTAGGACCAACTATATCTGGGCGCAAATCAGCAATATTACTCACGCTAATCGGGATAAAGATTTGCTGCCATATTTCCTCCAAATCTAAATAAATTGTAACGCAGCGCTGCTCCTCCAAATTGGAAAATTCATTTATAAAGAAAAGATATAATTTACTCTCAGATGAGAATAATCCCAGAAACCGGTTTTTCAACAGAAACCCGGTTTCTCCACCAATGACCAAGGACTTTTGACCAATGACAAAAGACAAAAGACAAATGGCATTAAAAGAATGGGCAGTAGCCGTGGATGCCTTGGTGCAGGGAGAAACTATCCTCCTATTGCGCAAAGGCGGCATTCGGGAAGAGGGGGGGCGGTTTCAGGTTCCCCACCGAGAAGTCCTACTCTATCCCACCTATGAACATCAAAACCCTGAATTGCTCAAACCTGAATATGCCCAAATCACTCCAGTGGCGTCAGGATGGCACCCGGAAACTGTGCCTATTGCAGCTTGGGCAGAAATTGACCAGGTGTTACAGGTGACAGAAGAGGAGAAAGTAGAGCGGTTGCTACCTTATCATATATGGAATCAGCGGTGGGTAGAAGAGCGCCTCGGTTGGAAACCCCGACAACCCCTATACATATTGCTGGTGCGGACTTATAAATTATCCCAACCCCATGAAATTCCCTACCGCCCGGAATATGGCGGTTGCCGATCGTGGATAGAAATAGCCACACCCATCACTGTAGAAGGTGCCACCCCGGTACTAACGGATACCGAATACCAGGAGCTAGCTCAAGATATCCTGAGCTTTCTGGCATAATGCACCTATTGTAGAACTCCCCGATAATTATTTCAGCAATTCCGAGGGGATATTCAGATTTTCTGGCGCTTGCTGGATTTGTTTAAAAGTTGATTCGATGCTGGGAGTCTTGCCATTGTGAGCGCGAGCGTGCATGACTTGGTAGGTGGAGATGTAGAAAATAACTCCCACGATGCCCCCTAGGATACCGGAAAACTTCGCCACCATAGAAGCAGCGCGAGCCGCACTGTAATTGCCTTCTCGGCATTTTTGGATAACTGTCCAGGACTGCTGTACCGCCAGAAAACCCAGAGGCTGAAAACCAAACGCCGCCACTAAAATCGACAAAATCAGGTAGGACCGGGGGCGTGGTTGCGTCATCATCACCATCATCGCCGCCGCTTCGGCATTTTCACCGGTTAAGGTGATATCCGTCTCAGGATTTTTCGCCCCTTTCCGTTTTTTCCCCTGGGTCGATTTTGAGGCGGTGACGGTGGCTGGGGGTTGGGGGAGTTCTAACTTGGTTAAAGCTGCCAGCTCGGTAGGGGCAATGGCACGGCTCCAAGTGGGCTCCGTATCATCAGTTTTTTGGCCAGTAATATTGATGGGTGCAGTTACGGTGATTTTGAGCTGGACTAATTCTCTGCAAATGAGGGTGACAGCGATTTTTTCATCGGGAGCTGTGTCACTCTTGAGATTAATGGCGAGTGAATTCTCCTGTAATTTCACCTCAGCGACAGTTTGCTTATGTGCCAAAGCGCGGTTAATGAGGGTGTTTATGGCCGTGACATCGCCTTGGCGGGCTAATTGTTGCAGGCTCGGCGGTTGGGGGGAGACTTTGGCCGGTGGTGTGGGGGTGAGGGGCAACACTTGGCTCCAAGCGGGGGCGGTTTGCCCTTTTTGACGCCCGTAAATTTTGGCTACCCGCAGGGTGGGGGGGTGGAGACGGTTAATTTCTGGGGAGATAAGGCTGAGGGATGTGGCTGGGGGTACTTCGTCAGACTCTAGCAAGATGTGGAGGCAGTTTTGACGGCAGTTGATTTTGACGGTGATACCTTGGGGGGCGAGTAACCGGGAGAGTGCGGCAGTCAACGGTTTGACATCTGCATCCGGAGCCGGATTATCTTTGATTTGCTTGGCGTTCATCATTATATTCCTTTTTTTCCGTGCAGCCGCTGTGGCGCTCTACCAGGAGTCAGACAATACATATCCCCTTATTAGATAGAGTACCCAAGGGTGGCTATGGTGATATCACCTCTGGAGTTGGGACTTTTTCCTGCCAGAGCAAAAACATACCGGTTTTCAAATCGTCCACTAAGAGTAACGGGGTGGCGGGGGGAATGGCGGCGGTAGGGTGGGTGTCATATGGCCACCTGACATAGTGACACGGGGTGACGCCAAACCCCCAAATGGCTTGATTACATTGAGAACGTGAAGAGTAAACAAGCCAAACCACAAGGAAGACAAAAAGATGACTACTCAAAATCAATCCTCTAAAACCTCTAAAACCTCTAAAACCTCTAAAACTTCTCAGATGCTGAAAAATTCGATGCGGGCGACTTTGGCGGCGGTGGTACTGTGGAGCAGTGGCGGAGCTTTGATGCCTACAATGGTGACAGCGCAACTGCCCAGTTTTCAAACGGCCCAAACTCCGGTGAGTTTGAAGGTGGTTTATGTTAACCCCAGCAAGGGAAAGGACGCCGCTGGTGTTGGTAGTAGTGAAGCTAGCCCCTACCGCACGATCGCCTATGCCTTGCAACAGGCCCAAGCGGGAACGGTGATTCAACTCGCCCCTGGTAAGTATAACCAACAAAGTGGTGAAGTATTTCCCCTGGAAATTAAACCGGGGGTGACGCTCAGAGGTAATCTGGGGACGAAAGGCCAAGGGATTGTAATTGAAGGTGGCGGTACTTACGTCAGTAGGACTTTTGCCAGCCAGAGTGTGACGATATATGCGGCTGAGGATAGTAAAATCGAAGGCGTGACGGTAACGAATCCCAATACCCGGGGGACGGGGTTGTGGGTTGAATCGACGAATCCGGTGGTGCAGCACAGCACTTTTACTAAGAGCCTGCGGGATGGGATTTTCGTCACGGGTACTGGTGCGCCTCGGATTGAAAATAATGTGTTTATCGGTAATGATGCGAATGGCATTTCCCTGGTGCGGGATGCTGGCGGCGTGATTCGAGGGAATTTGTTTGAGGCGACGGGGTTCGGGATTGCCGTGGGCGATCGGGCGACGACCTTTATCGAAGATAACACGATCGTCAAGAATATTGATGGGATTGTGGCTTCTAATCAGGCACAACCGGTGTTGCGGGGCAATACAATTGAAAATAACCAGCGCAACGGGGTGGTAGCGATCGCCTCAGCCAAACCCAACCTAGGCACCGCATCCACCCCCGGTAACAACCGCATCCGCAATAATGGCGAGCTGGACTTGTATAATGCTACCAGCGGCCAAACTATCAGCGCCATCAGCAACGATATTGATGCCAAAAAGATTAGCGGCGCGGTGAACTTCCAATTCGCCAGCATTCAATACGCCTTTAATGATGTAGGCGGGAACTGGGCAGCTTCTTACATCACCGCCTTAGCGAAAAAAGGGATTATTGCTGGTTTCCCTGATGGTACTTTCCGCCCCGATGAACCAGTCACCCGCGCTCAGTTTGCGGCGATTGTCAGCAAAGCCTTTGCACCAGCGGCGCAACGAGATGGGATTAGCTTCGGTGATGTCACCAGCAGTTTCTGGGGAGCAGCAGCGATTGAAAGTGCTTACCGGGGTGGGTTCTTGGCTGGTTATCCCGGGAACGTATTTCGCCCCAATCAAGAAATCCCCAAAGTGCAGGCGATCGTCGCTCTCACCAGCGGTTTAGGATTGCGCTCTGATGATACCAATATTCTCTCGCGCTATCAAGATGCGGCCCAAATTCCTGACTACGCCGTAACCGCGATCGCTGGCGCTACCCGCAACCAATTGGTCGTCAACTATCCCCAGCTTGACGCCTTCAACCCCAACCGCACCGCCACTCGCGCCGAAGTCGCCGCCTTCGTTTACCAAGCGCTTGTCAACGCTGGTAAAGCCGAACCCATCACCTCTCCTTACTTAGTGGCGATGCCTCAATAACCTAGGAATTGTCATTAGTCCTTTGTCCTTTATCCTTTGACAAAGGACAAGTGACAAATGACAAGGGACAAGTGACAAATGACAAAAACCGGGCTTCTTTCCAGGAGCCCGGTTTTTCTTGAAAATTTTTGCCGTGACTACTTGGCAAAATTGAATTTTGTTGTTATAGTTACAAATAGGAAGAAAATTAAGTAAAATTTAGGAAGGGTTGGCAGCACAGCATCTAAAGGCTGTATGCCAACCGAAATAGCGTGAGAAATATTGGACTGTAGAATAAAAAATGATATTCAGTCAGATGCGAATTACACCCTGACAACAAATTCTGTAGTGAAGATGCAGCCTTAAAATCCCTGGAATGGTAGGCAGAGTTTTCGCGATCGCTACAGTAGCCACAGTAGCAGCCAATTCTTACATGGGAGCTGATGCTCTCTTTTTTTTGCGCCACAGAGCCAAACCCGCTGCAGCAGTCAGTCCAATCGCAGTAGATGGCTCCGGAATAGATTCGGTTTTCGCACTAGAAGCGCCGGAGCCATCCCAACCGGAGCTAAAAGCGTTGTCAGTGGATGATGGTTCTTCCTCGGTTTCGGAGTGATAGATAGGGCTGGTAAACACCGTGGACCCTTGAGGAAGAGCCGGGGAAGACGATTGAGCGTTAGCCACGCCGCTAGCAGCGAGCAGCATCGCTAACGCCAAACTGGGAATTTTGAGCTTTTGAGGTATATGGAAACGCATTTGCCTGCCTTTTGAGTGAGAGGTAGGGGATTAAGCTCTCCAGAGAGACCTTGATGCCCATGTCTTTAGTATGGGGTTTCACCCTCCATATTTCCGTGATGCTTATCACATCAAGGCATTGATCCTTCCCTGTGGCAGAAATGATCTCCATCCGTCGCCGCCGTCTCCCCAGGAGATTCCGGCGTTCCTCCGGGGAGATAGAAGCAAAATTTACAATTGAAATGAGCAAGGAAAAGCAGCGAGAGCAAAGGAGCAGAGGAAATGCTGGCGGATGGGGACTCGACGATGCTAGCAGGACACCTGACGGTGTTCGTGGCTTCCCTAGGCGGGGCAATCAATCAAGCCCAGTATGCAATGCTAGAGCATTACGGCTGGATGAGCTGGAATTTATTTTTAGCTTTAGTGCCTTTGGCCCTGAGTATGTGGCTGTTTTGGCAACCCCGATCGCGCCTCCTGCGATGGGGAACATGGGGATTGCTCGGTGCCACTTTTTGGCCTGCCGCTCCTGGAGTGGTGAGTCGTCTCATGCGGATGGGGGGAGATTTAGGCAGCAGTTACTGGATCGGGGCAGTGTTACTGACAGTAGCGCTCATGGGATTTGATAGCTGGCAGCGACCACATCATATCCTCCGTTCGCCCCTGTGGTGGCTGGGATTTTTGGCATTTGTGGCCTTTTTGCCCAACGCCCCTTATGTATTGACAGATGTAATTCATTTAATTGACGATATTCGCCAGGGAGATCCAGACTGGTTGATTACTTTAGTCCACATTCCTAAATACGCCCTGTTTATGTTCCTGGGGTTTCAGGCTTATGTGCTGTCCCTCATCCACCTGGGTCAATATATGCAGAAACAGGGGTGGGGGAAATTCATCTGGGTAGCCGAGCTGATTTTGCACATTTTGACTGCTGTGGGCATTTACATCGGTAGATTCCAGCGGTTTAATAGCTGGGACATTATCACCAACCCAGACGCCCTGGTGATAACAGTGATGTCCGACTTAATCGGCAAGCGTCCGGTAGTAGTGATGGTAGTGACGCTCTTTGTGATTGGCAGTTTGTATTGGTTGATGAAAATCATCACATTAGCCGTAGCAGAGCGAGGAGGGATGACCCACAGTGAGGTAGGGCAGATTTCCCCAGAGGCAGAATCAACCTCCAAATCCTAAAACCCCGTCGCCAAGCTATTTCGGCCATATGAGCCTATCCCATGTTACAATACCCGTACAGTCAAAGGCAACGGTGACATTAGGTATTTTAGGGATGGCTCCTGTAGGGGCAGCCCCACCCGTGGCTGCCCCTGAAACCCCCGGAGTCGGGATATTTGGCGAAGCCAAAGCGCGCCGCCTGAAGGCGATCGCGCTTTCGTGTCTCTAAGACCCCTAGCGGGAAGGCCGGGGAAACTCAATCAATCCTGCTGGTGGGTAGAATCGCCCTCTGGTGTCAACTGTTGCCTGTGACAAAAATCTGCTAGGGGCGGGTGGATGAGGAAATCCCGTGTTCGGCGTTGGTGATCCTTGTACTTCCCCTCGACGCAGATTTGGCTCTGGAAAAGTCAGAGTCAATGCTCAAACCGCATAAGGAGGAAACAGGATGACCCAAGTAATTGTGGGAGAAAATGAGAATATCGAATCAGCACTACGTCGGTTTAAACGGCAAGTGTCTAAAGCAGGAATTTTTGCAGATATTAAACGGAGCCGCCACTTTGAAACTCCCGTAGAAAAGCGGAAGCGCAAAGCCGTAGCCCGCCGGAAAAAACGGATGCGCTCTTAACAGAAATGCCATTTGTCAACCCAACTGGGCAGCTTGAGCGCAGGGACTTGTGGAAGAAACTGCCTGCGGCAATTGAGGAAAGCTCGATAGTTGGGGAGAATCAAGGAAGCTGGCGGCGAGCCGCCTCAAGGAGGAGACGTTTCTCCGCACGGGCGATCGCCTTGTAAGTTCGCTCCACAGCATCCGGCTCCACCGAAATGGCACTGACGCCCCAGCGGATTAAATCTTCCACCAGTTCCGGATGCGCCCCACATAAGTTACCGCAGACGGAACAAGGAATCCCAGCAGTGTTAGCCATCTGAATCATTTGATGGATGGCTCGCTTCACTGCGGGATGCGGGGCGGCAAACACTGTGGCAAACTGCTCTTGGTTGCGGTCTGCAGCCAGCAGCAGTTGGGTCAAATCGTTAGTGCCGATCGCGATGCCCTCCACCCCCGCCTGGATATATTCTGGCAGTAACAACAACACTGAGGGCACCTCCGCCATCATCCATAGTTGAAAACCCGCTACCCGGTTGATCCCGGATCTGGCTACAGCGCTTTTGCAAAACTCGAATTCCTCCACAGTCCGCACAAAAGGCAAAAGCAAACGGATATTCTGATAACCCCACTCCTGCAAACGAGCGATCGCCGCTAATTCTAAATCAAACAAAGTCGAGTCTTGGGTGTAGGAAAAAGTACCATGCAGCCCGAGAATCGGATTTGCTTCTTCGCTATCTCCAGGGAATTCATTGGCGCGCCAATCCAACGCCCGATAAAATAGAGGTTGACCGGGGAAAGCTAGGCAGAACTCTTTCACTTGCGCCGCCATTTGTTCGATAAATTCCTCTCTGCGCAAGGGGCGATCGATCCACTGGCGGGGGTGTTGGTTGCCCACAATCGACAGAGCCATCAGTTCCGATCGCAGTAATCCCACCCCATCTAAAGGCAAACCCGCGAACCGGTCGAGATTTTTCGGTTGACTAAGGCTGACGAACAGTTGAGTAGCCATAGGTTCCGCAAATGTGGCAACGTGGTGAGTGTCGGGAGATGGGGAGACGGGGAGACGCGGTTCGGCTTCGCTCACCGACCGGGGAGATGGGGAGACGGGGAGACGGGGAGACGGGGAGACCGGGAGACCGGGAGGAGGGGGAAGAGGGGGAAGATTACTCCCCACACTCCCCACACTTCCCACACTCCCCACACTCCCCCCAGTCCCCCAGTCCCCCAGTCCCCCAGTCCCCCTCTCCCCGAGGCGGTGGATTTCTCCCGTAGTGCCATCGATGAGCAGCAGTTCATCAGAGGCGATCGTCTCCGTAGCACCAGCGACCCCCACCACAGCAGGGATACCAATTTCCCGCGCCAAAATCGCGGCGTGACTGGTCATACCGCCCCATTCCGTGACAAATCCGGCGGCGTCACCGATCGCATACAGCCATTGAGGAGATATAGCTTTAGCTACCAAAATCCGCCCCGGAGGAATCGGCTCGGTAATCCCCTTACCGTCGGTAATGACGAAGGCGTTAGCCATCGCTTTCCCCCCAGCAGCGGGCACCCCCCCCAGTCTCCCCGTCACCCCGTCCCCTGTGGGGAGGATGCCTACTTCTTTTTGTCCTGGATAGGTGGCAACTTGTGCCCTTAAGGATGTAGAGATACCCAATTGTTTTTGTGGCGTCAGCTTTGGCTCTGCCAAAGGCTGCACTTGAGTCAATTCTAGCTTTAGTTGGGAGCAGACCGAAACTGACAAACCATCATAGTCACCGAGAGTATCCCCGGGACAAACTGCCCACTCCAAATAAAAATTAGGCCCCAATTCCGGAACCAAGGAACGCGCTTCCTCCTCAATTAGTTGTTTCCATAGTTCTGGCAAGTGAGTTTCACCCCCGACACAAACTTGGGATGAAGGTGCCACAGCACAGGAGATGATACCCTCTGACGGCTCGCCGACAGATGAATCATGGTGACAGATATATGATGAAATTTTAAATGAAGGTATTGCCCGAGCTGGCGAATCCGACTGGCGGCTAGAAGATACTTGCACAGTGCCTTTGAAAACCGCATATCGCCAAGGCTGCACCAACACCGCCAAATTCAGCTCCGATAGGGAAATTCCCTGGCGTTGCCAGTAAAAAAGACACCTCGCTCGGAAGGCTTCCGCCCAAGTTTGCTTCAGTGCCAATGCGATTTCTCTTGGTTCATTAGGGCATACCCTCGCTTCCAACAGTCCCGAAAGGTGGGGTAGGGTGGGAGAAGGGCGCAAAATCAACTCCGGACAGTGCCAACTTAAGCAGGCAGCCGCGATCGCCGCTTCCAGACTGGCGGGCAACAGCGCCGCCTCAATTTCCTGGCGGATATGGCGAGCGACTCGCTGTAACTGCCGGGGGTCGTCCACATTCAGGTATAGCCTAGAACTCAGCAGCTCTGCCAAGAGAGGTTCGGCCCATTCGGAAGTTTCTAAAAACTCCCGCCAGACCAATGCTCCCACCACAAAACCGGGCACGATCGGATGACCAGTGCGGGCCACCGAACTTAGATAGAATGCTTTCTCCCCTACCAGGCGGCGTTGCTCAGACCCAATCCGACCACCCACTACAGGCGGCACGCTTTTACTATCGAGCCAGTAAATTTCCTCCACAATTATTCCCAAGAATTCAAGTTAACATCGCTATCATATTTGGGTGGAGCTTTCAGCCCGTCAAGATGACTTTAATTAATGAAGGACAATTTCCGTTTGGGGAATACCACAGCGGCAAACAATTCCTTGCCTTAACAGCTCCTTTGTGCCATATTTCCCTTGAAGAAGGAATCGCTAATTTTGACTGAAGCCGGACCCGATAGATCGCGTACCGAGACTAAAGTCACAATTTTGGCGAGATGAAAACGCCCTTCTCTGTGAGGAGGAGGGCGGTTGTGTTGATTTGTGGGGGCAGGGCCTCACCAAGGGGGTGACAGATGCTGAAGAATGCCATGCCTCTACTACACAGCGCTGGAGCCTATTGGCGAGCAGGCTATTACCAGGGGATCAGGTTGGGGCTCGATGTTAAAAGATGCCTTGTGCCTAATGGATTTAGCTGTTTTTCCGCCGCCGAGTCAGGGTTAGCGCCCCTCCGATGAGTCCCAGACCCAAAATGGTTGCGGGTTCTGGAACCGGTTTGACCGATTCTACCATAATTACCATATCTTGGTAGTCTCGATCGGTGTTGCTACCCAACCACAGGTCCTCAAAAGCGATAATAAACTCATTATCAGTAAACAAACCAGGGCTCTTGCCAGGAATCTGCAGAGTAGTGGCGTTATTACCTTGATAAACTACCGCCTGCTCATAACCACCATTACGAGATTTCTCGGTATAGAAAGTGGTCCCATCCCCCCGTTCTAGGTAAAAACCAAAGACGTTGCCAAAACCATTATAAATGCTTTGAGATAATCCCGTGGAGTTACCCGGTGCCCAAGGTATCCTCGTCACCCCCAGGTCGCCGTTGTTGAAACTGATCAACGCCTGGTCGGAAACGTCATTAATGCCACCAAACAGCTCCGCCTTTTGGCCGCTTTGATTATAAACCCCGAATTTGTTCGTGGAAGCGAAACCGGCGATTTCAAACATGAATGTGGATACGGACCCACCAGTAGCGGTGTTGGTGAATCGCTCGAAACCGGTTTGCCCACCTACGGTGTCGATATTAGGACCGCTGACGGTCAGGGCGTCTAGATGGTCTTGCAGGGAGTTGGCGGAACCATCATCCCAAGAAACGCCGAAGGTCGCCGCTGACGCCACATGGCTGCATAACAGCACTGTGCCTAGGGTTAATCCTAATCCGACTGTCCCCCTGAGTAGTTGTTTTTCAGAAAGCACTAACATAAATTTTCCTCTCTTTTCCTCGTGAAGTAAATTCCCTGATTCACTCGGAGCCATTTGAGGTTATGGCGTTATCAACTGCGTAAAAATACTAAAATTTAGCGCCTAATCTCTTTTCTTCGAGCTGAGCAATTTTTGCTCATCTCCCCCACATCGAGTCAATTAGGAGATTTACTGTTAACTATATTATATGCCCCTGTGGTTTTTACTGAGACATAATGCCGCATTCTTTACAGAATCTTTAAAAACTACGTAAAATCACATACGTGAGCAGTGGCGGCGCCAGAAAAGCCTTAGCCGTCACTGCCACTCTTCTAGTCCCTTGGGCCAACAACTCCGCCATGAATGGGTATGAGCAATCCGATTTGTGCTAAACAGAAGAGTTGGGAGCAAGTGGGGGAGAAAAATGGGCACCTGGAAGCGAGCCTTAGAGAGCATCCTCGATTTATTCTTAAAACCCAACTGTCCCCTGTGCGATCGTCCGGGGGGAGATGACTACTTTTGTACTTACTGCAGCCGCCAGCTCAAGGACTGCCAATTTGCCCAACCAGCCCAGAGGTGGAGCGGGTTGTCAGTATTCGTGTGGGGTTCATATGGCGGCCCGATGAAACGAGCGATCGCCGCCATGAAATACGAAGACCGCCCCCAACTCGCCCGCCCCCTGGGCCGCTGGCTCGCCCAAGCATGGCTCCAGTCCCCCACCGTCGATCCCAACCAAAAAATACTGGCAGTCCCCATCCCCATGCACCCAGAAAAACAAAAATCTCGCGGCTTCAACCAAGCCGAACTCATCGCCCGCAGCTTCTGCGAAGTCACCGGCTACCAACTCCAACCAAAACTCCTACAGCGCGCCCGCGCCACAGAAGCCCTCTTTAACCTCTCCCCAGAACAACGACAAAAAGAACTCGACGGCGCCATTACCCTGGGAAAATTCGCCCACCGCCACCCCCAAACCCCGGTTTTGCTCATCGATGACATTTACACCACCGGCGCCACCTGTAGAGAAGCCGCAAAAGTCCTTCACAAAGCCGGAATCCCAGTTTTAGGCGTCGCCGCAATTGCCACCACTAACAAAGACCCACGTCGCCCATCTCGACCAAAAAAACATCCATAGCATCCCGAGTCGGCAAACCCGGTTGTGCCCCCGGTTTCGTCGCCGCCAGCGCCCCCGCCGCCGCCCCCCAAACCACCCCTTGACGCCGGGACAGCCCAGACGCCAAAGCCACCGCCATTGCCCCATTAAAAGCATCCCCCGCCGCCACCGTATCCACCGCATCCACGGGAAATGCCGGGATAAAAAAACTTTCCTCCGCAGAGACACAAACAACCCCCAACGCCCCCAACTTCACCACCGCCACCCCAGATCCCCGCTGTCGCAACACCACAGCCGCCGCCACAGCGGTCTCCTGGTCATACACCGGCAACCCCGTCAGGCTCGCCGCCTCGGTTTCATTGGGAGTAATAATATCCGCTAACTGGTACAATTCTGGCGGCAAGTCACTCCGAGCTGGCGCCGGGTCGAGAATTACCGGTACTCCCATACTATGGGCGGCTTTCGCGGCTGCCACCACGGCACTGAGGGGGATTTCCAACTGCAACAACAACGCCGCTGCGCCAGGGAGCATCTGTTTGAGGCGTTCCACATCGGACTCTCCTACTTGCCCATTCGCTCCCGGAATCACAATAATCGAGTTTTCCCCTTTGTCATCCACAGCAATAACCGCGACGCCAGAGGTAGTGGACTTGTCCAGGAAGACCCCCTCGACGTTCACCCCAGCAGCTTGCAAGCTGGCTTGCAGTTCTTGGCCGAAACTGTCCCCACCCACTCGCCCCACCATATATGTCGCCACTCCCAAACGCGCAGCCGCTACCGCTTGATTTGCTCCTTTGCCCCCAGGAGCGGTGAAAAACTCCGTGCCGGAAACGGTTTCTCCCGGACGGGGGAGGCGTGGGGTTTTGGCCACGAGGTCGATATTGATACTGCCAAAAACAAGTATTTTCATCTGTCGCTTGTCCTTTGTCACTTGTCCTTTGTCACTTGTCACTTGTCACTTGTTCGCTTGTTACCAAAGGACAAAGGACAAAGGACATTTGATTTTTAAAAACCTCTGGGTTCCCCTTCGCCCCGGGGGTCGGCGGCGGCTTCGAGGGTGCCGTCATCTTTGACGATAATTAGGTTGGGGTTACTGAAGCTGTCCCGATCGACGATTTGATGTCCCCGCCGTTGCAATTCGGCTTTTGTCTGTGGGGATAAACTGCCCGGTTCTACATATAAGCTGTCGGGCAACCACTGGTGATGAATGCGTGGCGCGGCGAGGGCGGCGTAGGCATCCATATTATAGATGGCCACATTGAGGAAAATTTGTAACACGGTGGTGATGATGGTGCTACCTCCTGGCGAACCTGCCACCATAAATAGGCGTTCCTCCCCTGTATTTTTGGTGACGATCGTGGGAGTCATGCTGGAAAGGGGGGTTTTGCCGGGGTAAATGGCGTTAGCATCGGAACCGACTAAACCAAAAAGGTTGGGAATTCCCGGCGCAGGGGCAAAATCGTCCATTTCATTATTGAGCAAAATTCCTGTACCGGCGGCCACTACACCTGCACCGAAACCGCCGTTAACGGTGAAAGTCAAGCTGACGGCATTGCCTTGGGAATCGACAACGTTGAGGTGGCTAGTATCGTTACTTTCTTGGACAAGTCGCTCTAGGGTTTCGGCGTTGACTGGTTGGACTTCACTGGCTGGGCGAGCCCGGTTCATATCGATTTGTTGGCGCCGGAAGTTGGCATAAGGGGCGCTGATTAGTTTTAAGACTGGGATGGTGATAAAATCCGGGTCGCCCAGGTATTGGGAGCGATCGCTATAGGCGATTTTCATCGCTTCCGCCATTAAATGGATGGCATCCGCGCTTTGCCATTGCAGGGAAGCGATTTGGGGGATGATGATGTTTAAAATTTGCCAGATATGGACGCCACCAGAGGAAGGCGGTGGCATAGAACAAATGCGAAATTGGCGCGGCACGGCAGGCTCAAGAGCTGGCTGGGATGAGAAATCTTGATGACGCTGTGCCTCTAAATTACCACACAACGGTTGTCGCCAGATCGGTTGGTAGTTTTGCAGGTCTTCGCGGGTGATGAAACCGCCATTTTCTGCCATATCGCGGACGATTTTGTCAGCAATATCACCGGTGTAGAAGTTTTGGGGATTGGCAGCAATTTGGCGCAGGGTAGCGGCTAAGTCGGGTTGGCGGAGACGAACCGGTAGGTCGGCGTAGCCATCGCCCACCTGATACATTTCCCCATTTTTGGTAAAAACCGCCCGCGCCGCCGCATTTTGCCGGAAAATTTCCTGGCGACGCCCTGCAAACTGCAAAAACCGATTTTTCACCAAAAACCCTTCCTCGGCCAAGGTAATTGCAGGCTCCACCAACTGGTGCCACGGTAAGTTACCATAATGGCGGTGTACTTCTGACAACCCCGCTACCGTTCCCGGTACTGCGGCTGCCAAATGCCCGTCTAAACTAGCACGGGGGATCACTTCGCCATTTTCGTCTAAATACATATCCCTTGTTGCCTTTTGTGGGGCGCGTTCTCGAAAATCCAAAGCCCGCACTTCCCCAGTATCCTCTTGGCGCAGCAACAAAAACCCGCCACCGCCAATTCCAGCGGAAAACGGTTCTACTACAGAAATCGCCAAAGCAGTGGCAACAGCAGCATCTACGGCATTCCCGCCAGCAGAAAGTATTGCCAAACCCACATCACTAGCGAGAGGGTGCGCCGAAACCACCATTCCTTGACGGTATTGGGCAACCTGGGTGGGGGCAGCGGCGGCGGGAGCCCACCAAAATCCCCCTCCAGTTAGGGTAAGAGCAATGGAGAGAAAGCATCTAACCAACATAAAACTCAGTTAAACCCAGTTTTGGCCTCCTTGTCAATCACCAAGCCGCCCATATGCCTCTCCGACGATTTTATATTCAGCTATTTGGCGGATGACTCTACATCGAAGATGATGTTATCATATAACTATGATCTAAAATTTCTCATATTGGTGAGGTAAGAATTTTGACTGGATCCCCGCTGGCGCCGGGATATCAGAAGCACATTAATTTGAAAAATTTCATCCAATATATCTCGGTTCAGAAATGTTGAATGTCGATACAAAACTTTACATAAAAAATTACACTTATGTCTTTGATGCCTAAATTATTCAAAAAACGTCATCTCCTCAAACCAATGAACATAACTAATTTTTTGACACATACAACATTGTAAATAGC
>DVDU01000078.1 GCA_015296065.1 Oscillatoriaceae cyanobacterium M33_DOE_052
CAGATGGGTACTCCAAACAGCGAACCAAACCGACAAGACTACGAAGGTCCCCAACACCAAGTCACAGTGCCATCATTTTATATGGCCAAATATCCCATCACCCAAGCCCAATATCAAGCCATCATGGGGCAAAACCCCTCCAAGTTCAAAGGCTCAGACCTCCCAGTGGAATGTGTTACCTGGAACGATGCAGTAGAATTTTGCCAAAAACTCGCCCAAAAAACAGGACAAGCCTATCGTTTACCCAGTGAAGCGGAATGGGAATATGCTTGTAGAGCCGGAACCACCACCCCATTTCACTTTGGCGACACCATCACCACCGATTTAGCCAACTATAACGGAAACGAAGCCTACGGAAATGGTCCCAAAGGGCAATATCGCAAACAAACCACCCCAGTAGGCGATTTTCCGCCCAACGCCTTTGGTTTATACGATATGCACGGGAACGTTTGGGAGTGGTGTCAGGACCGATGGCACAATAATTACGATGTTGCACCTACTGATGGAAGTGCTTGGGAAACTGGCGGAGAATCTAATCTCCGGGTGCTGCGTGGAGGTTCCTGGAACCTCAACCCCAGGTATTGCCGCTCCGGGCTGCGCGACAGGGACGTTTTGGGCATCAGGTTCTACTACTGCGGGTTCCGGGTGGCTGTTTCTCAGCTTCCGGTCTCTGGTTCTTAGTTTTCTTCGCCGGGGGGCACGGCGTTATTAAGATTGTTCGTGAAACCGAAATATTAACGATGCCGTGCCCCTACGAAACATGATTTATCGCCGGTAGGGGCACGGCATCGTTAAGATAACGCAAAAAACGAGAAATATCAATCACGCCGTGCCCACCCAAACCCCAAAATTCACCCCCAAAACCCAAAATTAATGCACATTTTCCGTGGTGGGGGGCACGGCGTGATTAAAATTGTTTGTCAAACCCAAATATTTAGGATGCCGTGCCCCTACAAATGATAATTTTCCGCCAAAATTACCCCAAAATTCACCCCCAAAACCCAAAATTACCCAAATTTATCGCCCGTAGGGGCACGGCATCGTTAAGATAACGCAAAAAACGAGAAATATCAATCACGCCGTGC
>DVDU01000123.1 GCA_015296065.1 Oscillatoriaceae cyanobacterium M33_DOE_052
GGGAAGTGTGGGGAGTGTGGGGAGTGTGGGGAGTAATCTTCCCCCTCTTCCCACCCCTCCCCCTCCTCCCCGTCTCCCCGTCTCCCAGTCTCCCCATCCCCCCGTCCCCCCGTCTCCTCACCCCAGCCTTGCTCCTGTAGCCAAACCAGAGCCTTTTGGTTGTGGTCAAATAAAGGCTCCTCAACCAATGGCAACACCAAAATACTCCCCTCCCCAGCCACAGCATTAAGGAAAGACAGCTCGTCAGCGCGGGGGAAATCATAGCCACATACCAACAGTGGCTGACTCCCAGGAGAAAAGCCAGCGGCGTGCCAGAATAATTCCGCTTTATCTACCAGTCTTTTTTGTTTCAGCTTAGCGGTGTAAACCTTTGCCAGACGCTGCAACTCTTGGACTCGGACCATGTTTGGGGCGTCTAGAGCAGTGATGTCCTCATGCCAGAAATTGCCGCCACCTTGCAAGAATTCTTTGAGGGTAGGTTCCCACATTCGGGCAGTCCCCGGGATATCTTCCGGGGAAATCGCCTCAGCCACGGCGGTTTCCAAGGCACGCCATGCGGTGAGAAGCGGCGCTAGTCCCCAGCCATGTTTGCCCAGAACCCCCACAGCCAGAGTTTCTAGGGATTGGTGGGCCACCCCCAAACTACGGGCGGCTTGGGGTGTGGGAGTGAGGACCCGCCAAAGAGGGCGGTGGGCTAATTGCTGGGAAATTGGGTGAGGGCGGGAAGTGGTATAGACGATTCGCATTTTCCCTGACAACCCCTTTGTGTTGCAATCCCGGAAAGGGATTTAGATGATTTAAGGCTTTGGTGAGGTGATTATATCAGAGTTGATGCTACTAGAGTAGTAGTGGGCAGTGCCCACCCGAAGAACTAAGAACTTTCCCAGTGGAGCTAAAAATGGCAATGCGCACTGCATAGAAAGATGGCAAATGCAGTGCGCACTATTAGTGAAGGAAGATGCAAATTAAACTTTTCCAGCTAATTAGAAACTCTCTCCAGTAATCGGTATTCCTCCTTGCCCTCCCTTGAAAGAGGGGTTAGGGGGAATGAGGGGTTGGGGGGCGCCAGGACTGGTTTTAGCATATGAGCGCCATAGTCTAGCCAGCTCCTGAGCTTGTGGCAGACATTCGGGGCGGACTTGATACATCCGCCGAGGTCTGCCGCGCCCCTCAACTTTTTTCCAATAACCCTTGATGGCGTTTTCCGATTCCAGGAACTTGAGAGCGCTGTAAAGCACGGTGTCAGAGAGACGATACTCGGAGTATTCGCTCTCGAGGTTTTGAATCAGTTCTGTGCCGTAGGAATCTCCCTGCACCAAGACTGAAAGGACGTAACATACGGTCAGTTCCTTGTTCAGATAAATCGGCGGGGGTTCTTGAAAGAATTGATATATATCTTCAAATTTCATCTGCAATTAGGCTGAATACCCCATCCAACGTTTAAGAAGGAATTGACACCCTGGCGCTCGGCATCGCTCTCAGTGGTTAACCGAATGCGGCGATGCGCTAAATACTTTGCTCCTGGTGGCAAGTGAGTGGCGTAGCTCTCTAGCCACCACCGCCGGAAAACATTCCGTCAAAGTAAATTCAGGAGCTAGATCGATGAGTGCCGCCGACTAAAATCCTGCGCACGGGGGCAGCAGGAGTCTTTGGCTGTTTATTTTCTCATCGTCCAATTGAGTCCATCCGGTAAGATTGCGATCGATTGTAGGGACACAGCATAATTAATCTTGTTCATCAAGCCCAGATTGCCTAGATGCTCTGCCCCTGCACCAAGTATCCCCGACACAATAAGCAGTAAGAGTGGTGGCGTCAACAGGTAACGCCGAAATGTAGCCTCAGCCCGGAGCGGGTGTAAGCTGTATAGCTCTGATGGCGATGCTACCTGAAAGAACGTCGGGAGTTTAGGTCATAGACCAACCTTAAAGGATGGCAATGGTGATGCCGATTTTGCCACTGGTGGCAACGATCGGGCTGAAGGTGGCAGACGCCCGGTGGCGCCGGGATGTTCCCCATCCGTGGGATCCCAGCCTTGCCCCCAAAGCAAAAAAAAGCGCGAGGGGCGATCGCCGCTCGCGTTTGTCTCGCTGCTTAATCTGCTATTGTCAAGTCAGATTTGAGCTACACATTCACAGCCACTTTAGTTTCAGCCGCCGTCAAGCGCTCATAAGTAGCGCGCATTTTGAGACCCACCAGCACTTGGAACAAACCAGTACCATTTTTTGACCCTGGATAGTCCGGGTGCTGTAAGAGCAGTTCGGTCAGCTCACCGTAAAACTTAGTCGAAGTGTTGCTGAGGTGACTTTCGATATAGATTATCTCCTCGAGATTGTCAAACTGACCATCCACTTCCAGAATCGACACTTCATTGCCTTGGTAGGCGTCAGGGCCGTAGTACATCTTGATGCCCGGGTAGGGGCAAGTCAACTTCCGCCCACAGGGAGTCCAGTCAATAGTCGAGCCTTCGTCAAACAAATAGACAGGCTCAAACCCGGGGATACCGTAGCGCTGGATCATCTGCACCCGCAAGACTTTCCGTTCTTTGTCATCGGGAATCAGTTTCGTGGGCAACACTTGGATGACCACATCAGCATGGGCTTTTTGGGGATCGATGTAGGCCATGAAATCTGGCCGACGGGCATTGATGGAGGCCAGGACATCTTCATAGCGATGACCACGCTCGGCCATGTCCCGCTGGATTTTCCAGGCAATTTTGACCTCATCGCTGATGTCCAAGTAAACGCTGAAGTCCAGCAGAGAACGCACGCGCTCATCATACATCGGGTGCAGACCCTCAATCACGATGATGCGATTCGGCTCAATCCGCTCCGGTGGATCGATCATGCCGGTTTCGTGGTTGTAGATCGGCTTATCCACAGCCTGACCGTTTTTGAGAGCTTTGATTTGCTCGTACATCAGGTCAAAGTTGTTGGCTCTCGGGTCTAGCGCCGTTACCCCCTGCTCTTTGCGCTGTTTGCGATCGAGACAGTGATAGTCATCCAGGCAGATGACCGTCATCAGCTCTTCTCCGAACAGGTCTTTCAAGCGACGCAGAAATGTAGATTTACCGCATCCGGAGTCTCCTGCAACCCCTATTAGAACCACGTGATCCGGCTTACTGGTCATAGATTCCCTCTATTTGATTTTGGCTTCAGTATCTATGCTAAGGTTAATTGAGTATTTAGACACAATAACTTTGATTCTATATTGATAATCTCGGATTTGCTCAACTTTTGGGAATCCAACTGGCAGGCGCTTTAGCTGTATCCCAACCCTATCTGGGGAGGGATCGCTGCCAGGAGGGCCGAAACCAGCTATCCCCCTCATCCGAGAGTCGTCACTGGATCAGTCGGACGCTGACTAAAGGGGTGAGGGGGGCCAAATTGATGCAAAAATGATAACTCGGGTTCCAAAAAGGTAAAGCAATGTACAATCCCAGCCTAGTCGGTGGCGCCGCCAATACCGAATCTGGTGGCCGTTTCTTCGTTTACGAGGTGGTCGGTCTGCGCCAGAGCGAACAAACAGATCAAATGCAATCCCCCATCCGCCAAAGTGGCAGCACGTTTATCACCGTGCCCTACAACCGTATGAATCAAGAGATGCAGCGGATCGGACGGATGGGAGGCAAAATTGTCAGCATCCAGCCTCTGGGGGCAGAAAACGCGACCCAGGGCCGCGCCAAGCCTGTCGCCCCTAGCATCCCTGCTGGGGAGCCTGTAGTCACAACCACAGCCGAAAAAAGCAAGCCTATGGCTGAAGCCAAACCTAAAGCAGATATTCCGGTCAATATTTACCGTCCCAACAAACCCTATATTGGTAAGTGTCTGAGTAATCACGAACTGGTTGCCGAGGGGGGTGTGGGCACGGTTCGCCACTTGATTTTCGATATCGGCGGTGGCGACCTGCGCTATCTCGAAGGCCAGAGTATCGGCATTGTCCCACCGGGAAATGACGATAAGGGTAAGCCCCACAAGCTGCGCCTCTACTCGATCGCCTCTACTCGCCACGGCGATAACCTCGACGACAAGACCGTATCTCTGTGCGTCCGCCAGTTAGAGTACAAGCATCCCGAAACTGGCGAAATGGTTTATGGGGTCTGCTCTACCTACCTGTGCAACCTCGAACCAGGGGCGGATGTAGCCATCACCGGACCTGTGGGCAAAGAGATGTTATTGCCCGAGGATGAGAATGCCACTGTGATTATGATGGCCACCGGCACTGGTATCGCTCCCTTCCGAGCTTTCCTGTGGCGGATGTTCAAAGAAACTCACGAAGATTACAAGTTTAAGGGTCTGGCTTGGCTGTTCTTTGGCATTCCCTTTAGCGCCAATATTCTCTATAAAGACGACCTGGAACAAATTCAGCGCGAGTTCCCCGATAACTTCCGCTTGACTTATGCCATCAGCCGGGAGCAGCAAAATGCTCAAGGCGGCAAGATGTACATCCAAGACCGCATTGCGGAAGCGGCAGAAGAACTCTGGCCGATGCTTCAAAAGCCCAACACCCACACCTACATTTGCGGTCTCAAAGGCATGGAAGGTGGCATCGATGCAGGAATGTCGGCGGTGACTTCTAAGTATGGTGTGGACTGGTCTAGCTATCAAAAAGATATGAAGAAGCAAGGCCGCTGGCACGTGGAAACCTACTAAGGTTATCCAGTCTGGTTTGACAAATGTGGCCACATGGCTTGGATTTGTCCTCACCTACTGATGAGAGAAGAAACCGGGTTTCTGCGACAGTCTTAGTATTTTAACCCAGATTTGGTTAAGAAACCCGGTTTCTGGACAGCATCGCTCAATGGGGTTTTGACTTCTTCGTAACATATCCCAAGGGCACGGCATTGCCGTGCCTTTACAATATTTTTCAAATGACTAATGACAAAGAAACCGGGTTTCTGGGACAATTTTTGTCTAGGAACAGACATTTTCTCAAGAAACCCGGTTTCTGAACGGAGGTAAGCGAGTGGCATATAAAATCGGTTTGCTGGGATTGGGAACTGTGGGGACGGGAACGGTGCAGATTTTTCAGGATAAGGCATTGCGTCACCCACTGTTACAAGAGCTGGAAATTTATCGGGTGGGGGTGCGCTCTTTGGATAAACCCCGCTCTGTGGTGTTGCCAGAAGCGATGTTAACTACTAATTTGGATGATATTGTTTCTGACCCAGCAGTTGATATCGTGGTGGAGTTAATTGGGGGTCTGGAACCGGCCAGAAGTTTGATTTTAAAGGCTATCAACCACGGTAAGCATGTGGTGACGGCGAATAAGGCGGTAATTTCTCGCTACGGGCCGGAAATCTTTGATGCGGCCAATGAAAAGGGGGTGTATGTGATGCTGGAGGCGGCGGTAGGCGGCGGTATTCCAGTGATTCAACCCCTGAAACAATCTTTGGGGGCAAACCGCATCACTTCTGTATTTGGAATTGTGAATGGCACGACGAATTATATCTTGACGCGGATGCGTTTCGAGGGTGCTGATTTTGATGCGGTGCTGGCGGATGCGCAAAGGTTGGGTTATGCGGAAGCTGACCCGACGGCGGATGTGGATGGTTTGGATGCGGCGGATAAAGTTGCGATTTTGGCTTCTTTGGCTTTTGGGGGGCGAATTAAGCTCGAGGATGTGTTCTGCGAGGGGATTAAAAAGGTCAGTGCGGCGGATATTGCTTATGCGGAAAAGCTGGGGTTTGTGATTAAGTTGCTGGGAGTGGCTCAGCGGGTGGAGTCGAATGGAGAGACCGATCGCCTGAGCGTGCGGGTTCATCCGACTTTGGTGCCTTTGGCGCACCCTCTGGCGAGCATCAATGGGGTGTATAACGCGATTTTGATTGAGGGAGAACCTCTGGGTCAAGTGATGTTCTTTGGTCCGGGGGCGGGCTCTGGACCGACGGCGAGCGCTGTGGTGGCGGATATTCTCAATGTGGCGGCGGTGTTGCAGACGGAAACGGAACCGATCGCCCATCCTTTGATTAGCTGCAATCATCAGCACTATTGCACGATCGCCCCGATGGCCGATTTAGTCACCCGCTTTTACGCTCGTTTTCTCACTAAAGATAGCCCCGGGGTGATTGGCTATTTGGGTACTTGCTTTGGCAATAATGGCGTCAGCCTGGAATCTGTGGTACAAACTGGGTTCCGCGATGGTCTGGCGGAAATTGTGGTGGTGACTCACGATGTGAGAGAAGGCAATTTCTCTCAGGCTTTAAGTGAGATTGACCGGTTAGAAGCGATCGCTAGTATTCCTAGCGTCCTGCGGGTACTTTGACCTTTTTTGGGCTGTAGGGGTGATTCGCGAATCACCCCTACTACAAACGGTGGGAGGTCCCCCTATGGAGCGGCGGGGTCAGCAAAGCAAGAAGTGACATTGGTGCTGCGGCAGATTTGGGCGGATTTTTCAAAGTCAGAAATCGCCCCTGGTTGGTCTCCAAGTTCAGAGCGGATCATTCCCCGGCGGTTGTAGGCGCTGGCATCTTGGGGATTGAGGCGAATGGCGCTGGTATAATCAGCCAAAGCCTGCTTGAGGTCGTTGGCGGCGGCGGCGGCTAAACCCCGGCGGTAGTAAGCAATGGCATGGTTAGGGTTGAGATGGATGGCACGGGTGCAGTCAGAGATAGCATGGTTTTGTTCGGCAAGGTGCAAGCGAGCTAAGCAGCGGCTCGCATAGGCATCGGCATAGTTGGGATTAAGTTCGATCGCTCGGGTACAGTCGTTCACCGCTAAGGAAAACTGCTCCACAGCGCGGGAAGCAAGTTGTAAGCGAGCCAAGCACCGGTTAGCATAAGCTCCAGCATCGTTGGGATTAAGTTCGATCGCTCGGGTATAGTCTCCGATCGCGCCGCCATAATCTCCTGTTTCAAACCGGACTCTGCCTCTGGAGTAGTACGCACTGGCGTAATTTGGCACTAATTGAATCGCGAGATTTAAATCTGCCAAGGCGGCTTTAGGCTCGCCCCTTTGTGACCTTTCCACAGCTCGATTGTAAAATTCTTTGGCTTTGCTCTGGGTATGTGCCTGAAATAAAGCAATACTCCCCACTATCCCCAGCACTACCGCGAAAGAAGCCACGATCCAACCCGAATCCCCAAAATACTTCCATGAGCGCTTTTGGGATGGGGGAAACACATCAAAGATATCATCCTCTGTTGATAATGCTTCTTCCTCCCCAGACTGGGTTTTCTCTCCCGCCACAGATTGCACGATCGTGGCGGGCAGTGAGTTGGCAACAGCATTCTGCATCAATTTTAATTTCGCCAAGTCGGCGAGAACTTCAGCGGCGGACTGATACCTTTGGGTGTAATCTTCTGCCACCATTTTTTCCAGAATGGCGACCAACTCGGGAGAGGGGTATCCCCCCCGGGGGAGATGGGGAGACTGGGAGAGGGGGAGATGGGGAGACGGGGAGACGGGGAGACGGTCCCCTGGTCCAGAAGTCCCCTGGTCTCCTTTACTCCCAGTCCCCCCGTCCCCCCGTCCCCCCGTCCCCTGGTCTCCTTTACTCCCAGTCCCCTGGTCCCCCCGTATCCCCGTCTCCAATTTGTTTTTGCTGCCCTTAATATCGCGCAATTGAGGCACGGAACAGCCGGTAAGAGCTTGGATGGCCATCATCCCCAAGGCATAAATATCGCTGTTAAATCGGGGGTTGCCTTGAAATTGTTCTAGGGGCATATATGCGGGGGTGCCGGTGGCGATCGTCCGCAATTTTTGCTCGGGGGCAGTTTCTGGGTCGAGTTCTTTTACTGACCCGAAATCAATTAATACTAATTTTTTATCGGCGGTGCGACGGATTAAATTTGCTGGTTTTACATCCCGGTGAATGGCATTTTGGCTGTGAACAAATGCCAATATTTCTAATACCTCTTCCACCATTTGGATGGTTTCACTTTCGCTTTTTGGGGCGCCAGGAACTAATTCCGTACTAAGGGGTGCCCCAGGAATATATTCTTCTACGAGGTAAAATTCTCGCTCGCCTTGAAAATAGGCCAGCAGTTGCGGGATGTGATCGTGTCTGCCTAGTTTTTCCAGGATTTGGGCTTCGCGGATAAATCGGCGGTGAGCCGCTTTCAGAGATTGCGCCGTGTCTCGGACGGCTCGCAACTGCTTAACGACGCATATCGGGTTTCCCGGACGGCGCATATCCACAGCTAAATAGGTGGTGCCGAAGGAACCGGAACCTAGGTATTGGCGGATTTGATAGCGTCTGGCGAGAATTTGGCCAATCATTGGTCTGTCATTGGTTCAAAAGGGTTTGTAGTTGGGCTTTAGCCCACAGGAGTTTGGGCTGAAGCCCAACTACAAACATGGGCTAAAGCCCAACTACAAATATGGGCTGAAGCCCAGCTACAAACCCAGGACAAAGGAGCAATGACGAATTTACTGGGGCTGCAACTGACGGATTTGATATTGAGCATCATTGTAGCAACCGGTTTTGCCCTGGTCTAAGCAGAGTTTGCCGGAGGTGCGCAGGTCTTCGATCGCGCCTTCTTTATCCCCCAGTTTCAGGCGCACCATTCCCCGATTGTAGTAAGCGAGGTCATAGTCCTGTTTGAGCCGAATCGCTTGGGTGAAATCTACCAGAGCTTCCCCATGCTTGCCCATTTCTTCATGGACTTTACCTCGGTTGTTGAAGGCAACGGCATCCCCGGGGCTGAGCGCGATCGCTTCGCTGTAGTCTTCGATCGCCCCGATTAAGTCTTTAGCTCCTGAACGAGCCAGTCCTCGGTTACTGTAGGCTTTGGCCTTTTTGGGGGATAGCTGAATCGCAGCGGTGCAGTCGGCGATCGCTTCGGGGTAATTAGCCAGGTTCAGGTAGGCGATACAGCGGTTGTCAAATGCGGTTTCGTCTTGGGAGTTGATTTCTAGCGCTTTGGTGCAGTCGGCGATCGCCAGCTCGTACTGCGCTAAGTTCAAGTATGCCCCGCAGCGGTTGGCATAAATCGCACTGTTATCGGGATTATGCTCAATGGCCTCGGTGTAATCCTCCATTGCCCCTTTGTAGTCCGCCAGAAAAAACCGGGCCCGACCCCGACTATAAAAAGCGTCCGCATTGTTCGGGTCTTGGCGCAGGGCCTCGGTGTAGTCCGCGATCGCCGACTGCTTGTTGCCCGCTGCTGAAGCCGACAGACCCCGGTTAATATATGCCGTCGGGTCTTTTGGGTTGAGCGCAATGGCTTTAGTGTAATCTTGCAGAGCCGCCGAATAATCTCCTAACTGGTGATAGGCAACACCTCTTTTATTATAAGCATCAGCATCTTTCGGGTTGAGCTTAATGGTCATTGTATAGTCGGCAATGGCTTCCCGGTACTTGCCCATCTCGTAGTATGTCAAGCCCCGGTTAAAATAAGAGTTGACATAGCTCGGATTAATTCTGATGGCTACGGTGTAGTCTTCTACGGCATCCTGATAGTCACCCAAATCATAAAGCGCGTTGGCTCGCTTGTAGTAGGCTTCGGCATTGTTGGGATTAAGTTCGATCGCCGAATTGAACTCCTGAATCGCGCCTTGCTTGTCGCCGCTCCGGGCTCTTTCTAACCCCCGGGTTTGCAGCTCTGTAATCCGATTTTGCTCATAATTTCCCCACAGGAGCCAGCCAAGAGACATCAAGGCCAGGAAGGAAAACACGATCGCTGTTACCGGCAACAGTGGAAAGGGCGCTTTTGCTTTCGGCTGGTTGGGATGAGACCCTTGATTATTGACTGCCCCCCAGGGTGAGAGGAGGGAGGAACGACCATTATTGACCCCCACTTTGCTCGGTGGTGGTGGTGGTGGTGGCGGTAGCCGCCTCTGTGTTTGCAGCTTTTTCAGGTCTGCTAGAGCCGCCCCGGCTGACTGATAGCGTTGGCTGGTGTCTGGATGCACCATTTTATCCACTACTGCCAGTAGGGAGTCGCTTGGTGGGGGGTTTTTTGCGGTAAAGTCTTTCCAGGATAGGGCCAATCCGGGCTCGTTGCTGCTACCACCGCCGCTGTAGTTGTCGGTAGTGGTGATGATTTCATCGCGAGTCAAACCCGTAAGAGCTGAGATGGCGATTAAACCAGCTCCGTAGAGGTCGCCGCTGTATCCTAGGATGGGCATTCGCCCCCCTGGGAGCTTGGTGTCTAATTCCGGGGGTGGAGCGCTGCCGTTGACCGCCCCTGGGGCTGCCCCTGATGAGTCTTCCCCAACAGCGGTTATCGGTAATGGGCGAGATACAGACAATCTGTCCCCATTAGGAGTTACCGCCCCTGATAAGTTGCGAGCCCCATTGATCAGGTGTTGATTAATTTCTCGGACCAGTCCGAAATCAATCAGAACCAACCGCCCCTCTGGCTGCTGGCGGATGAAATTGTCTGGTTTGATTTTCCCGTGAACCAGTCCTTGCCCGTGAACGAAGGTGAGAATCTCCAGGATTTCCACGAGCAATTTTACTACGGCATCCTCACTTATCTTCTTGTTGGCGCCGATCTCACTTGTCAGCGGCTGGCCGGAAATGAATTCTTCTACTAAATAAAATTCTTGTTCTTCTTCAAAAAAGGCTAATAATTGGGGTATGGAGTTGTTTTTCCCCAGTTTTTCCAGAGATTCTGCCTTTTTTTTGAAAATCAGTTCAATGATTTGCAGATTTCTCTGATTTTGACTGGGAGGACGTAGTTGCTTGACAATACACTGGGGATACCCTGGTCGGTGGGTATCCGCCGCTAAAAAAGTATTCCCGAAGGTGCCTGAACCGAGGACTTGTACGATTCGGTATCTTCGGTCTAAAAGTTTGCCGATATGAATTTCGTTATTACCCATTGCTGCACCCAGCACCATCCAAGGATAGATTATTACATAAATGTCCCTTGTCCCTTGTCCCTTGTCACTTGTCACTGGTAACATGTCACTTGGAGAAGAAACCGGGACCAGGCTGCGGAGAATCTCCGTCCGGGTACGAGCAGAGAAACCGGGTTTCTTGCCAAGAGGCTTCGTCTAAGTACGAGACCCTTCGTTTGAGAAACCCGGTTTCTGGGGGACAAATGACCAGTGACAAATGACAGAAGAAGGAGAATTAGTCATGTCGGAGTCATTCCCACAGGGGGCAACTATTGTGGCGATCGCAACGGCGATCGTGCCGCAGCAAGGCAGCATTGGTATCGTTCGCCTTTCGGGAGGGTCTGCGGTGGCGATCGCCAAAACCCTGTTTCACGCTCCCGGACGCCAACAATGGGAATCTCACCGCATCCTCTACGGTTGTATCCGCCATCCCCAAACCCAGGCAGTAGTTGATGAAGCTCTTTTGCTCTTGATGATGGCACCCCGTTCCTACACGCGAGAAGATGTGGTGGAATTTCATTGCCACGGCGGCATTATTCCGGTGCAGCTAGTTTTGCAGCTTTGTCTCGCTGCTGGAGCCCGACTGGCTCAGCCCGGGGAGTTTACCTTGCGGGCTTTTTTAAATGGGCGGCTAGACTTGACTCAAGCGGAAAGCATTGCTGAACTCGTAGGCGCCCGATCGCCTGCTGCTGCTCGCGCCGCTGTGGCGGGATTGCAGGGCAAGTTAGCCCACCCGATCCGGTCTCTGCGTGCTAGATGTATTGATATTTTAGCAGAAATTGAAGCGAGAATCGATTTTGAGGAAGATTTACCGCCTTTAGATGAAGGTTTGATTAAATCTCAGTTGGAAGAAATAAACGCGGAAATTTCTGCTATTTTAGCTACGGCTGACCAAGGGGAACTGCTCCGCTCCGGGTTGAAAGTGGCCATTGTTGGTCGCCCGAATGTGGGCAAGTCCAGCTTACTTAATGCTTGGAGTCGCTGCGATCGAGCGATTGTGACTGACCTCCCTGGCACTACCCGAGATGTGGTGGAGTCTCAATTGGTAGTCAAAGGTATTCCGGTGCAAGTCCTAGACACCGCTGGTATTCGCCACACCGCCGATCGGGTGGAAACGATCGGGATTGAACGCTCTCTCCAAGCCGCCAAAGCTGCTGACTTGGTACTCCTCACCATCGACGCCAGCAGTGGCTGGACTTCGGAAGACCAAGAAATTTATCAGCAAGTCCAACAGCGTCCCCTCATCCTAGTTCTCAATAAAAGCGACTTGGTGCCAACCCTCCCTTTGATTCCTCCTGTGGCTGGTTCCCTCGGTTCCCCCCTCCCCGTAGTCGCCACCGCCGCCACCCACAACCAAGGTATCGAAGACCTAGAAACCGCCATTCTCGCCGCTGTCAATTCTGGAGACTTGCAAGCGGCGGACTTGGAATTAGCCATTAACCAGCGTCAAGCTGCCCAGTTAATTCGCGCCAAAACTTCTATCGAGCTGGTTTTGGGGACGATCGCCGATGCCAATCCCCTGGATTTCTGGACGATCGACCTGCGGGATGCCATTGGTGCCCTCGGCGAAATCACCGGCGAAGAAGTTACCGAGTCCATCCTCGATCGGATTTTCAGCCGCTTTTGCATCGGCAAATAAGGAGACGGGGAGACTAGGTTTGTAGTAGGGCTTTAGCCCATATTGCTCCCTATCACCCCGTCACCCCATCTTACCTATCCCCGTTGTTTGGCGTCAATATTCAAGTCAGCTACCAAACCATAGGTAGATACATACTCTTCCAGCTCGTGTAACTCCACCTTCCCACTCTTATCCCGATCGAGGATATTCATCAGATAGCCAGCTACATAGCTGCGGATCTCTTCTGAGCTGCGTTCTCCCACCGTCATATCTTCAATCATTCCCAGCAGCTCCTTAATCTCCCCTTCATCCAAAGCATTGCTGCCGTCTTCATCCAATTTATGGAACAGCTTTTTGATATCTTCTACCGCCATACGGGAAGAGCGCATGGTTTCGCGCAAGATGTCATTAGCAAAGGCACTGCCAAACAAGATCTGCTCGATGACAGGGATGCAGAAGAAACCCAATGCCCCCCAAAACCCGGCATACTTCAAAGCAGCCAAATTTGGGACATCAGTAATGCCGCTGAAAAGTGCCGCCCACAAGAAGAAATTAGGATTCACCAGCAAAATATAAGCATCGCGAGTTTCCGCATTGTTACCCAGCTTGCCTTGAGACAATACAGAAGTTAACACGCCAAACAGTCGCATCATCACAAAAATCATTATCGCTACAGCAAGCTGCTGCAAGCAAGCCAACGATCGCTGGGGTTCTGGCTGGATAAATAAATCGGCAATCAAAGTGTGGGGCGCGAACTGAAAACCAGTTACTGCCGCCATCAACACTACAGCAAAGACACCGATAAACTTCCATTCTTTACTATGGCGGTTGGAATCAACCGGAGATTTACCCCGCCACAACTGCGCCAGAGTTCCCGGTATGGCCAAACCGGCAATCAAAATCACATAGAAAAAGTTCAGCCCAGCCACATTAATCGGTAATTTAACCAGCGCCAATGTGCCCACCAGAGCAATAGGAGCAATCACCGATAATGTCCGAGACAACACCGCCGCCGGATAAACATTACCACCCCAAAGTAGCGATAAAACTGGGGAAGTCAGGGCAGGGGGCACCATCCAAAACAGCACCCATAAAACCTTGTACAGGTCGCCGGGACTTTGATAAACCATCCCTGAGAATATCAAGAATAACCCCACTAACCATCGCAGTCCCATCCAGCCATACACCAAATATGTCACATTTGATGATACTTTTCGGGAACTGGCAGCAAAGTCAATATCCAGGTAGGTATAAAAGGTAGAGACTGCCAAGCAACCCACAATTACCGCCACAAACAGATTAGAAGGAATGCCGCTGGCAGAATTGGTGATGACTCGGAACAATGCGCCTAGGAAAAAGGCAATAGCATTGAACACAATCCCCCACAGGATGGCCTGGTCATTGATTTTTTGCCGCTGGGCAGCAAAGCCGCTCGATTCCTGGTTGCGAAAATTAATCAGGTCTTCACTACTAAGCGCTTTGCCGTTGGGCAGTTTCAAGTGATGATACGCAGTGGGGGGCAAGTTGCTCAAATAAACCGCTAATGGCTCCAATACATATTGATGGCAAACCACTAACACGTTTTCTCCCCGCTCCAAATGGGGGACAACCCGCTCGGTGTAGAAATTGGCGGCGCGGTTGTAAACCTGAGAAATCCTTTCTCCCGCCGGTGGCGCCTCGTTGTGGGAATGAAGCATTTCCTCAAACCCTTCATAACCGAGCGCTAGGCGCAGGAGATTTAGGTTACGACCAGCAAAAATGCCGAAAGAGCGTTCGCTGATGCGGTGGTCGATTTGAACCGGAATATCCGGGGATTTCCGCGCCTGACTCACATCGAGGGCGATTTCGCAGGTTTGTCGCGCACGGCGCATATGCGAGACATATACAGCGTCAAATTTGATACCTTTTTTCTGAATGTCCAAACCAGCGCGGCGTGCCTGCAACTTGCCAAATGCCGTCAGCCCCACATCGAGGACTCCGGCAAAAATGTTGCGCTCGTTACTGCTGCTTTCCCCGTGGCGCACGAAGTAAACTTGCCCGGTGAGGGGTTTGGCTGGTGCTACGCGCTCAGATGCTCCTGAAGGAGTGGTGATGGAGTTGCCTGTTGTTTCCATACCCAAGTGTGTTTCAAAATTATTTGAGATTTTGTGGAAAATCTGGAAGCCAAAAAGGGATTAATTTGTTGCAATGGATAACCACAGATCCTGGATTTAACCTCGTCGTGATGTGGGGAACATCTGGTGACGGGCTGGCGTCAAGCAGCTTTTTGCTTTTCTCGCCTGAGCCAGGAGGGCTGGAAATTATCGCTAAAATCTCCCAAAGTCAGGATATCATCCTTCGGCATAAAAATATGACTTTTGTCCAAAATCTATCCCCCTGCTGAGCATCCCAGCGATAGAGGGGGCATTTCAACATTATTTATTAACCCCCAATCTTGAAGATGCTTTGCCCCTACCAATAAATCCCAATCACGCCGTGCCCCCAGGTAAAAGATTCTCCATAAGACAGAAACCGGGTTTCTTCAATAATTCTCGGTTATGATGCAGAGGTTATCGCAGAAACCCGGTTTCTCAGGGACGCCTACAACCGCCGAAACTCCGCCAACGCCGCCGCCTTCACATCCTCATCCACAATCGGAAAAGTCCCCAAAATATGGCTAAACTCCGATTCCGTCAAACCATACAAATGGGCAATCATTCCATCTAATTCTGCCCGCAACTTTGCCCGCGACGCCGCATCCGTCACCCCATTTTTATGGGAACCGATACCCACCGACTTCGCTAAATCATCAAACTCCGGTGTCGTGCAAATCAGTTTCGCCGCTCTGGACACGATATCA
>DVDU01000224.1 GCA_015296065.1 Oscillatoriaceae cyanobacterium M33_DOE_052
AACCCCTTTCTCCCAAAAAGGGAGAAAGGGGAGCAAGAGGGGGGATGGGTTTTGTCTGTGATTCTCCCCTCTCCCTACCTGGGAGAGGGGACGGGGGTGAGGGCAATATCGAGTGTTTCATTTTTATTTGAAATTACTATAGTCTCGGATTTACCAATGAGTTATTGCCGGATTGAAGCCCAAGGAAAGCGTCGCAACGATACCACGGTAATGCACGAAGTTTCCGAAACGGTGTTGGAAACCGGAGAGCGCATTTGCATCGTGCGCGATATCACCGAGCGCAAGCATGCCGAAGCAACCCTGCGGGAAAGTGCCAAGCGCGATCGAGCCATCTCGCGGGTGATTCAAAGAATCCGGCAAACCTTGGATATGGAAACCATCTTCACCGCCACCACCCAAGAATTGCGGCAATTACTGGAGTGCGATCGAGTCCTCGTCTATCGCTTCCTCCCCGACTGGAGCGGCCAACTAATTGCCGAATCTGTGGGCAAAGGTTGGATTTCAGTGATGCAAGCTCAAATCGAGAATTCCACCTTCACCGCCAATGCTACCGAAATCGACACCTGCATCATCAAATCCTTTGGCACTAATGATAGTTTAACCTTAAAAGATAGCTACTTGCAAGATACCCAAGGCGGTGCCTACGCCCAAGGGGTGAATTACCTAGCCGTAGATAATATCTATACCGCCGGTTTTAACTCTTGTTACCTCAACTTACTGACCAGCCTGCAAGCCAGAGCCTACCTCACTGTCCCGATTTTCTGTGGCCAAAAACTGTGGGGATTGCTCGCTAGCTATCAAAATTCTAGCCAACGCCACTGGCAATCAGAAGAAATTAAAATGGCCGTTCAAATTGGCAGTCAATTAGGTGTAGGCCTACAGCAAGCAGAATTACTCGACCAAACCAAAAAACAGTCAGAAGCCCTGCAAAAAGCCGTAATTGCCGCCGATGCTGCCAACCGCGCCAAAAGCGAATTTCTCGCCAACATGAGTCACGAACTACGTACCCCACTCAACGCCATCCTCGGCTTTAGCCAAGTCATGGCACGGGATACCTTCCTCAGCGCCGACCATCAACAACACTTAGGCATTATTAATCGGGCTGGGGAACACCTGCTATCATTAATCAATGACATTCTGGAAATGTCCAAAATCGAAGCAGGCCGCACCAAATTAAATGAAACTACATTTGACTTGGTTGGTTTGTTAGATACCATCGAAAAAATGCTGCGGTTAAAAGCCCAATCTAAAGGGATTCAGCTCATTTTTAATTTATCCCCCAATCTCCCCAAATGCGTGGCCGGGGATGAGGGCAAATTGCGGCAAATCCTGATTAACATCTTGGGCAATGCCATTAAGTTTACTGAAAAGGGCAGCGTGATGTTGCGGGTACAGGACGTGACAGAATATATGGCGGCAGAAACCGCTGCGCCGCCGCCGATGCGATTGCATTTTGAAATCGAAGATACGGGAGCGGGTATTGCAGAAAATGAGCTGCCCCTCTTGTTTGAACCATTTAATCAAACGGAAACTGGACGCAAATCCGGGCAAGGCACAGGATTGGGCTTGCCCATCAGCCGCAAATTTGTGCAATTAATGGGAGGGGATATCCGGGTCAGCAGTACCCGTGGGGTGGGCACGATCTTTGATTTTGATATTGCCCTTAGCCAGAGTCAGTTGCAAGAAATTCCCGGGATTCAACCCCAAGATAAGATTATTGGTTTGGCACCGGGGCAACCCCAGTATCGAATTTTGGCGGTGGACGATCGCCCGGAAAGTCGCCTGGTACTGGTAAGATTATTAACTAGCATCGGCTTTCAGGTGCGGGAGGCGGCAAATGGTCAGGAGGCGATCGAGGAGTGGCAGCGTTGGCAACCACATTTAATCTTGATGGATATGCGGATGCCGGTGATGAATGGCCGGGAAGCCACGCAATATATTAAAAACCAGCCGTCAGGTCAGGAAACGGTGATTATTGCCATCACCGCCAGCGCCTTTGAGGAAGAGCGCCAGATGATTTTAGAAGCTGGGTGCAATGATTTTGTGCGGAAACCCTTTCAAGCGGTGGAATTGCTAGAAAAATTGCGGCTGCATTTGCAGGTAGAATATATATATGAACTAGCACCCGCCCTCAGCACCGACGGCAACCCACCGGCATACAATGCCCCAGAAGAGTTTCAGCTCACGGCGGCTAGTTTGCAAGTGCTGCCTCGTGATTTGCTCGAAAGCATCCACCAAGCTGCAGTTGAATGCAGCGATGACCGGATTTTAGAGTTAATCGAGCTAATGCTCCCAGAAAATGCTCCTCTGGCGCAAGCGCTGGCAGGGTTAGCGTCAGAATACCAGTTTGATATTATTGAGAACTTAACTCAAACCGAAGCCACATGAATCTCCAGGCCGCTGACTACTCTGGTAAAAATATTCTGGTAGTGGACGATACACCAGATAACATCCGCTATTTATCCACCCTGCTTGCGGCGGAGGGTTATACCGTCCGCAAGGCTTTGAACGGCCAAAAGGCGATTAAAGCCTGTCAAGCGACGCCGCCAGACTTGATTCTCCTGGATATTATGATGCCAGAGATGGATGGTTATGAAGTATGCCAGCAGCTTAAAAGTGATGAGTTAACTTCTCATATTCCGGTAATTTTTTTGAGCGCTTTAGATGATGTCTTCGACAAGGTGAAGGCTTTTGAAATCGGCGGCGCGGACTATGTGAGCAAGCCATTTAAGGGGGAGGAAGTTTTAATCCGCATCCAAAATCAACTGGCGCTGCAAGATGCTCATCAGAAGATTATCAGCCTGAATGCGAAGCTGGAAATGCGGGTGCAAGAGCGCACGCAACAACTGGAAATCGCGAATCAAGAGTTGATGCAGGAGATATCTGAGCGCAAGCAGTTGCAACATCAGCTCTTGCATCTGGCTCTACACGATCGGCTGACGGGGTTGCCGAATCGGGCTTTATTCGCAGAACGCTTGGAGGCGGCGATTAAAACGGCACAACAAGAGCCAGATTATCAGTTTGCCGTGCTGTTTATGGATTGCGATCGCTTCAAGGTGATTAACGATTCTCTGGGTCATTCCGTGGGGGATGAATTGCTCGTAGCCATTTCTCGTCGCATCGAAGCCTTTCTCAAGAAAGGGGATACCCTGGCTCGCTTGGGGGGCGACGAATTCGCCATCCTGTTAGAAAATATCTCAAATATCGATGCTGCCACCAAAATTGCCCAGCGCATTCTCCAGGACTTAGCTGTGCCTTTTCAACTCTCCCGATATGAAGTATTCATCAATGCCAGCATCGGTATTACTCTAGGCGATCGAGAATGCGATAAGCCCGAATATCTCCTGCGCGATGCTGATACAGCTATGTATCGCGCCAAAGCGATGGGTAAAGGTGGTTATCGCGTCTTCACCCCAGCCATGCACCAAGAAGCGCTCCAGGTTTTACAGCTAGAAAATGACCTGCGCCGCGCCATTGAACGGCAAGAATTTGTGGTACATTATCAACCGATTATCGCTCTCAACAGTGGCACCATTGCCGGATTTGAAGCCTTGGTCAGGTGGCAGCATCCCCACCGGGGTTTTGTCTCCCCCGCTGCCTTCATCCCCGTGGCAGAAGAAACTGGTTTAATTGCTGATATCGATATTTTCGTACTGCGCCAAGCCTGCCGTCAGCTTCGCCTCTGGCAAGAGCAAAAGCTGACCGACGAACCGATCTCTATCAGCGTTAATCTGTCAGGACGGCATTTTTCCCAAAATAAAATTATTGATGAGATTGATAAAATTTTGGTCGAAACTGATTTATTAGCCCGAAATTTAAAAATGGAGATTACCGAAAGTGCCTTGATAGAAAATGGCGAATCCGCCCAGAAAATT
The DNA here is from genome assembly GCA_015296065.1 of Oscillatoriaceae cyanobacterium M33_DOE_052. Classification (GTDB taxonomy): domain Bacteria; phylum Cyanobacteriota; class Cyanobacteriia; order Cyanobacteriales; family Laspinemataceae; genus Koinonema. Next base: position 3,876 of record DVDU01000224.1, read on the forward strand.
ATCACCCAAATTCGCGAACGACAAATCGAAATTAGCCTCGATGATTTTGGCACAGGTTATTCGTCCCTGAGTTACCTCAACTCCTTTCCCGTGAACAATCTCAAGATTGACCAATCTTTTATGAAGCAACTCGATGGCAGCCACCAAAAATTTGGCTTGATTCCCGCAATTATCGGCATTGCCCGCACGATGGGGATGCGCGCGATCGCCGAAGGAGTAGAAACCCAAGCCCAGTTAGACCTCTTAAAGGAACTCAACTGCGATTGCGCCCAAGGCTATCTCTTTTCCAAGCCTTTAAACAGTCAGTTAGCAGGCAACCTGCTGGCAGCTACCCCCCATTGGTAAACCCCCTCAGCTAAAATTTGTTACAAAATCCCTACATTTATGGACATCCATCAGGTGCCGTCTCGATTACAATAACTCTATTAATCTCATTTTCATTTCCTTAATTCGTCCTCCTATTTTGATTTGGTGATGAAACAGATATCCTGTGGGGGCAACAACGAAAAAATTTTGCTCTGAATCAAGGATCCTAGCCTGACATATTTGTGCCAATTATAAAACCAAATAGTCTGATATCAAGTCCGGGGGCATTATGACGAAAATTCCGGGGCAACCACAGGGGGGTTGCCCCCTCAGTTATTCACCAACGAAGCAGTAGGACTTGATATGACTCATCACATCCCTTGCCGTCAGGAGCAATTGCTCAATGCTTCCTCCATCAACGTAAATTTTTCAAATAGTCCGCAGCTTTGAATTAAATTATTTCTTTCTCGTGGGAAAAAATGGCTAAGGAGGAATTATTAAGATGAATTTAAACTCCGGTAAAATCTATCAAGGCAATATTCTCGTAGTGGACGATACCCCAGATAATGTGAGGTTGTTAGCCGCCATTCTCACCGATCGCGGCTATGAGGTGCGCAAGGCTTTGAATGGCGCCAGAGCCTTAGCAGCAGTGGAAGCGGCTTTACCGGATTTGATTTTGCTCGATATCACGATGCCAGAAATGAACGGCTATCAAGTCTGTCAGCAGTTGAAAGCTGATGCCAAGACTCGCGATGTCCCGGTAATTTTTATCAGCGCTCTCAATGAGGTGATGGATAAGCAACAAGCCTTTGATGTGGGAGGTGCTGACTATATCGTAAAACCATTTCAAGGCGCAGAAGTTATCTTGCGGATTGAAAATCAGCTCAAGCTGCGATCGCTCCAGGCGAACTTAGCCGAAAAAAACCTGGCTCTAGAGCGTTCTCTATCAGAGCTGAAAACTACCCAATTGCACCTGATTCAAAATGAAAAAATGACCGCTATGGGGCAGCTAGTGGCGGGAATCGCTCACGAAATTAATAATCCCATCAATTTTGTATCGGGAAACTTAAAATATGCCGAACAATATATTAAAGATTTGCTAAAAATTATCAATATCTACCAGCAAGAATACTCAAATCCTAGCGCCATGATTCAAGAAAAGCTCGAAGAAATCGACCTAAATTTTTTGCGGAATGATGCGGAAAAAGTGATGGATGCGATGTGTAGAGGAGCCGACAGAATCAGGCAAATCGTCCTCGCTCTGCGTAACTTCTCCCGCCACGATGAAGCAGAAATGAAGCCGGTAGAAATCCACAATGGTATTGACAGCACCCTCCTAATGTTGCAACACCGCATGGAAGCCACCAAATATCGCCCCGCCATTGAAGTAATCAAAGAATATGCCCCACTGCCTCTAGTCACCTGTTATGTGAGTCAGCTCAACCAAGTTTTTCTCCACCTGTTAAATAATGCCATTGATGCTTTAAACCCTGATTTACAACATCAACCCACGGCACTGTCCTCTATCCCCAAAATTTGGATTATGACAGAACTAATTGATTCCAAGAGAATTAGAATTAGAATTGCCGACAACGGGCCCGGTATTGCCGAGGCAATTCGTTCCCGTCTATTTGACCCATTTTTTACTACCAAGCCTGTGGGTGCAGGCACTGGTTTGGGATTGTCTATCAGCTATCAGATTATCGTCCACCAACACGGCGGCTCTCTCGCCTGTACTTCTGCCCCTGGTGCTGGGGCTGAATTTACCATAGAAATTCCCTTGTGTCAACCGGAATTATAGGTAGCATAAGCTACTGGAGTGAATATTAACTACCGCCAAGAAACCGGGTTTCTACAATAAATGCTTGCTTCTAACCAAGACTTAGTGAAGAAACCCGGTTTCTGAACCTGGCAAGGGAGATATTAACCGACTTTCAAAGCGGCATCGCCAAAACCAGTAGCGAAAGCCGCATTGCGGACGGCATCGACAGCGGCATTTTCGATCATACCCAAAATGCTGCCATCGCTAAGCTGAATTAAGGTATCAGCACCGGAGGCATTAAAGGCAATTTCGGCAAGATCGGTAATGCCCGCAATCCCCAGCCGATCGCCCTCACCGGCATTGAAATCTAACACCCGGTCAGCCGCAGCCAAATCTCCCGCCGCTGCCACACTATCGGCTCTGAAAATAAATGTATCAGCTCCGCCACCACCCGTCAAGATATCCGTGCCTAAATCCCCACTCAAATAATCGTTACCGTCACCGCCAGTTAAGGTATCATTGTCCTTACCACCCCGGAGAAAATCATCCCCAGTACCGCCATCAACCACATCATTCCCGAGATTGCCATTGATGATATCATTACCTTCCCCACCAAACAGGGAGTCATCATTCATATCGCCGCGCAAATAGTCATTACCGGCTTCACCGTTGATGGTATCATTCCCTTGGCCGCCGATCGCCACATCAGCCGCCATAGAACCGATAATGGTATCATTACCCGCCCCACCGCGCACGCCGCTAGATGCTTGGGCTAACATCTCTGGCGTGAGATTAATCGTGTCATCACTATCAGAAAAATCGCTAAATCTGAGGGGCAAATTTGCCGAATTGGCAAAATTAGTCAAATCATTGAGCAGTTGATTATTGCTCATAATTGTGGAAGTGCGACTGGGAATCGTCCCACCGATGACGCGAGCGGCGGCGATGCGATCGCCCACCTGCAACCCATCAAGCGCCTCTAAACCACTGGTGACATTGCCAAACACCGCATAAGCACCATCTAAGGAAGGGATATCAACCAAATTCACATAAAACTGCGACGATGCCGAATCGAGAAACTCCGATCGCGCCATCGCCACCGAACCCCGTTGGTTGCGCAACACCGGCTCGACCCCAGTAAAAGTCTGATTGTAAATCGGCTCCGCCTCCCCTGCTGGCTTAATTTCCAGAGGAATAAACCGCTGCTGTTGCGTTGTCGGGTCAGTAAACCCCGCCCTACCCAAAGCTGCTACAGGAAAACTCGGGTCTTTACTATTCGGGTCTCCCCCCTGTACCAGAGAAAACCTGGGGTCATTTTCCACCCGGTGAAACGAAATCCCATCATAAAAACCCCGCTCCACCAAATCCACAAAATTCCCCCCAGTTAGCGGGGCATCTGCTCCCTTTACTTCGATAGTAACCGGTTGGTCATTGATGACCATCATCACCGTAGCATTACCCGTTAGAGGCAGTAAATCACTCATTTTAATCACTGGCCGTATCGTTACGACTTTGATTATCACCTACAGAGGCAACCTTTGGCAACTCACCCCATAACATGGGTAGGGGCACGGCATCAGTAACATTTTTCCTGACCCCATACTGGGGGCGGGGTAGAATCAGAAACTAGGCACCTAATACGCCGCGCACTGTTGCTAATGCTGCGGGTACTAATTGGTAATAAATTAATGTGCCGCGCCGTTCTTTTTTCAGCAACGCCGCTTCATACATGATTTTCAAATGATAGCTGACAGTGGGTTGCGCTAAATTTAATGATTCTACCAATTGGCAGGCTCGCACTTCTAGGTTTGGCTGGGCAGCGATCGCGCTGAGGATTTCCAACCGAGCCGGATCCGCCAATGCCCGAAACAGCGGTGCGATCGCCCGCGCCTCCTCCGGCGTTAAACGCCCTGCTAGCAGCGGCGGACAGCAGGCAATTGGCGGCGAGAGTTGAATTTGGCTGTTGGTTGGGCTTAATGTCATGGCCTTTTTTGGTACTAATGCGAGCTGGTGGCGTTTGGCGGCGGCTCTAGCCACTGGCTGTATTTGCTCTAGTATAGTGTCCTATTTCATTTTAAGACGCCCGATCGCTTTCCCCACCAGTATTTAGCGCCCTTCCTACCCCCCGGCTTGACAGCCTCCTATCCCCATCCTACTATATAGAGGCTTTTCAATATTGAAGTTATTCAATATTAAAGACTCAAAGCCGTGAAATGCTCTCTAGATGGGCATTAGCGGGTTATGATCAAAGGAAAAACTATGGCAATCAAGGGAGCCGCCGTGCAGGCGGGTAGCAAACTATCGTTTTTTGAGCGCTATTTAACCGTTTGGGTGCTGCTGTGCATCGTTGCGGGCATTATCTTGGGGCGGGTATTCCCCAATTTGGCGATCGCGCTCGATCGGTGGAGTGTAGCGCAAGTGTCCATTCCGATCGCCGTTTGCCTGTTCTTTATGATGTACCCCATCATGGTCAAGATTGATTTTGGGCAGGCGAAAGCAGCAGTAAAAGCGCCAAAACCAGTATTATTAACTCTCATCGTGAATTGGGGGATTAAACCCTTCACGATGGTAGTATTTTCCCAATTCTTCCTCGGCTGGTTATTTCTCCCTTTAATCCAAGGCACAGAGCTATTGCGCGGCGAAACCGTCACCCTCGCCAATTCCTATATCGCTGGCACAATTTTGCTCGGTATTGCCCCCTGTACGGCGATGGTTTTAATGTGGGGTTATTTAGCCTATGGCAATCAGGGTCATACCCTCGTTATGGTAGCCATAAACTCCCTAACCATGCTCTTCCTATATGCCCCATTAGGGCGATGGCTATTAGCATCTAATCAGTTAACCGTCCCTTGGGCAACCATAGTCCTATCAGTCTTAGTTTATGTAGGTTTGCCCCTAGTGGCAGGAGTCTGCTCGCGGCAGTGGATTCTCCAGCATAAAGGATTACATTGGTTTGAGCGCAAGTTCATCCATTATCTCAGTCCTATTGCCATTTCCGCTATGCTATTAACCCTGATTCTGCTGTTTGCATTTAAAGGAGAACTAATCATTAACAATCCCCTGCATATTTTGTTAATTTCCGTGCCCCTATTTCTCCAAACTAATTTAATTTTTGGGATTAGCTACGTAGCGGCGCAGAAACTGGGTTTTACCTATGAGGATGCAGCTCCGGCGGCTCTCATTGGTGCCAGCAACCATTTTGAAGTCGCGATCGCCACCGCTGTCACCCTGTTTGGCCTTAATTCTGGAGCCGCTTTAGCCACCGTCGTCGGAGTTCTCATAGAAGTCCCAGTCATGTTAATGTTGGTGGAGATTTGCAGGCGGACAGCTTTTTGGTTCCCCCGCCACCCAGAAAAAGCCAGCTTACTCGACCCGCGTTTAGGTTTGTAGTTGGGCTTTAGCCCAGATAGTTTGTAGTTGGGCTACACCCCAGAAAAATTTGGGCTAAAGCCCAACTACAAACCAGAATTTACCAACCTGAGTCTCCCCGTTTCCTAGCAGTCTTAAGCCTCAGCCGGAACAGATGCGGAAACTTCCAAAACCTCCAACAGCCGCTCCACCCCAGCATTGTGGTCAAGGAAAGAAAATAAATGAGCAAATTTCAGTTTTCCTTCCTTGTCCAGGACAAACTGCGCTGGGAGAGGCGCCCCCAGAGATTGCCCCGTACCGTAGCGGTGAAATACACTGCAACTGGGATTGCTCAGCAAGGGCATTTTCAGCCCCAAATCATTGACAATAATTTTGCTCTGCTCCTCATCCGTGCTAGTAATCAGCAGTAATTCCACCCCCTTTTCCACAAATTTTTCATAATTATCATTCAGCGCGATAATATGGGGATAGCAGAACGGGCAATATTGCTTTTCCGTAAAAATGCGAGTAAAAGCCAGGATTACCGGCTGCTTGCCCTTGTAATCCGATAACTTCACCGCCACGCCATTTTTTACGTCCGGGAGTTCAAAATTAGGCGTCCCCACCTCCAAATAGAGCTTGTGGAAAGCCGGGACGGGTAAAAAATTCTGGAAAAACCGCTTGTTGAGCAAGCCTCGAAAATCAGTAGATGTCAGCATAATTTCCCCACTTCTAGAAACCGGTTTTCTGCAATCACTTCTTTATCTTAACCTCCAGAAACCCAGTTTCTCACCCCAGCGCCCCCTGTTTACCGCCCACCGGATGTCCCTAGGGCGGCTCGATCGGACTTTCCCAGAACCGGACTCCATGCAAGCACCTTCCTTCAGTTGGGGGAATGGGTTGGGGGAATGGGGTGGGGGAATAGGTCCGGGCGAAATAGCATTCCCCACAGCTTACACCGGTGGCAGGAATAATCGGAATGTGATAGGCTGTAATTGTACATCTAGAATTGTTTACAACATTAAAATGAAGCAAATTATCCTATGGAAAGATTGACAGACAACCTAACAAAATATAAGCAAATTGTGCAGGAAATGCTGAGAGAATACGCCCAAAGCAAACCTGCTTATGGCGAAATAGAAGTTGAGCTGATCTTTGATACAGAACGAAATCACTATCAGATTTTGCATTTGGGTTGGCATCATAACCGATGGGTACATCATTGCGTTATTCATCTGAGCATTAAAAATCAAAAAATTTGGATTTTTTCCAATTCAACCGAGCATGATATAGCAGCAGATTTGCTTGAATTAGGCGTAATTAAACAAGATATTGTCCTAGGTTTTTATCCTCCTTTTATGCGAGAAATGAGTGATTACGCCGTAGGTTAAAACCAGCAAGATGCCAGAGACGAAAGCTTACAATTGTCAAAAATAAGGCCAAATTGGTAGGGGCACGGCGTCGTTAAGATAGCCCGGTAAACCAAAATATTAATAATGCCGTGCCCTCCCGGATAAAATCGGGACGATTGATGATAATTCCCCCCCATTCCGGCAAATGGGTCAAAAATTTGAGGCAAATTCCGGCAAATCAACCACGATTTAACTCTGTGGAACGTGGCGAATGGGGAGGATGATTTCCATCGTTGTTCCTACCCCCACCTGGGAACGGCATAATAAATCACCGTGATGTTTGGTGATAATGGTTTCATAACTCACGTACAACCCCAACCCGGTTCCTGAACCCACGGGTTTGGTGGTGAAAAAGGGGTCAAATATTTTCCCTTGAGTTTCTGGATCGATGCCCCCGGCGTTGTCGGTAATGGCAATCATCACCCGCTCTGACTCCAGTAAAGTAGTCTCAATGATAATCTGCCCTGGTGTAGGGGGCTGGCAATCTTCTATGGCATCTATGGCATTGGTAAGAATATTCATATAAACTTGGTTGATTTCTCCGGCGTAGCATTCAATCTGCGGTAATTTGCTGTATTTTTTGATGATTTCAATAGGCGGATGAGTGGTGGGGTTGGTTGGCTCATGCTCGGAAAAACCGCCCAGGCGGTGTTGGAGAATTAAGAGGGTACTCTCGATGCCTTCGTGAATATCTACCCATTTTAAGTTGGCTTCATCCAACCGGGAGAAATTGCGCAGACTTATGACAATGCGTTGGATTCTGTCGGCTCCCGACTGCATCGAGTCGAGGAGCTTCAAACAGTCTTTTTTCATAAAGTCTAAATCAATCTCCTCGGCGAATTCCACAATTTCATCATCTGGGTCTGGGTAGCTATCTTGGTATAGTCCCACCAGTTCGATTAAATCACCGAAATAGTCTTTGGCTGGTTTGAGGTTACTGTAAATAAAACTCACGGGGTTGTTGATTTCGTGAGCAATTCCGGCCACCAACTGCCCCAAACTGCTCATTTTTTCATTTTGAATCAATTGGGCTTGGGTTTGTTTGAGCTGGCGTAAAGTTTGGGCGAGGGATTCGGCTTTTTCTCTTAAATGCAGTTCTTGGCGTTGCAGTTGTGCGTTAGCTTGGGAGAGTTCTTGGGTACGTTCGATCACCCGCGATTCTAGTTCCGCCTTGGCTTGTTGTAAACCAGCCAACGCCTGATGACGTTCTTCTAACACCGCCATGAGGACGAGAGTGGTGATAGAGATGACGCCAATAAACGATTCCAGAAACAGGAGTGAGGCATTGAGGTTATCGCGGACAAAGGAACTACGATCGAGTATGGTTCCCGCGATCGCCATCGAGCCGGTAAGAGCGATCGCCGAAGTAATCCACCGCTCTGGAAACCGAAACGCCGCCCAAACCAGCAACGGTATCGTCAAATACTCCACCGGGTGAGCGTACCAAAACGCCAAACTCACCACCACATCAAAGAGCAAAAACCAACTGAGACTTTCTAATTTAAAAGGGTTAAACTCTTGGCGAAACAGAACCCAAAAGCGCGAACCTTTGGGGTCACTCTGGAAAAAGCGATGCCAAGTCAGCAACAGCGGCGTAAAAATCAGTACCCCCGCCACATTAGAAACCCACCAGGTAATCCATACCGAACCAAAAGCAGACCAGGGCACCCATTGACCTACACAAAGAGCCCCGATACCCACAGTAGCACTAATAACTTGACCTCCCATTGCACCCCAGGCGATAAATTGAAACACCTCACTCGCCCGCCGGAAGGGATAGCGACTGTGAGTAAAACGGTGGATAAAAAATGCCCCAAATAAAGGAGTGATGGTATTACCCACCGCAGTAACTGCTCCAATAGCCAAACTAATGGGAGTGGGATTAAATACTACAGAAATGCCAAAAGAACCCAGGGCAATACCGGGCCAAATCCTGTTCCCCCACAAGAGGACAGCCCCCAGACTAATTCCGGCGGGAACCCAAACCGCCGTCACATCACCGGGGAGAACAGCTAATTTAAGTCCGAGGACGCCCAAGGCACAGTAGAAAAAAGCAATGCTGACAATAAGGGTGAGGTTTTGCCTGAGCTTAAGGCGGGGGATTCTGCTTTGCATCTAAAACTCCGTGAGTTGCTTTTATCTGCAAGGGGATAGTCACTCACAGCCAATTCTAATTATAAAAGAGTCTGGCTGCTGGTAGGGGCAATTCACCATTGACTGGGCGGCGCGAGATTGGGATAATTTACTCCTGATGGTGGAGAATTGCTCTATAATGCCAGAATCAGTGAACAAATCCGGATCTAAGTATTTCCAGCTTTGGATGTGGCTGCCTCAGTCCGGTTTTCGCGACGCGATGAGGTTTTCCTTGATGGCGATTAAGTTGTGGGAGTAGGGCGAACATCTGTACCTGGAGAGGATTACTGGATGCCGAGACTGACAAAACCACCAATCGGGAGGATCCCGATTTTGTAGGGGCGCAGCATGAGGGAGAGGAATCTCTCGACTCAAACCGAGAATTTCTCATCCTTATGCTTCGCCATACCAAGAGTAGTTACAACAACAGGATGATCCCTTATCAATTTTAACAAATTATGACCTCGAAAAAGAAAGAACCCAGCGGTTGTGGATGTGCCAGTATTCCTTTTTCAGTAATTCTCCTGATTTTAGGTGGAGGTTATTGGTTAGTCGCCTATGCGGACTGGCGGCAAATTGTGCAGCTATTACCCAATGATTTAACCGATAAAATCCCAGTTTTCAATCTTTCACTACCGGAAAAATTAACTTTTATTCCCGGTTTAAATTCGCCCAATCAGCAGCCCATACAGGATTCTGATGTACCACCCAGCCCCATTGGCTCGCCAAAACCGCCCCAACCCCAGCCACAGCAGTCCGATGTGCCACCAAGTCCGATTGTACCGGCAAAACCACCCCAACCCCAACCAACCCAGCCGCCATTGTTAAGAACACCTGCACCAAATGTGACTGCATCATCGCCAAAAACACCTTGGGAGCAAAAAGGAATTAGAGCCATATATCTGAGTCGCTACCAAGTGACGAACCGGGCGACCGAACAAATGATTAGGGAACGGGTGCTATATTATCGGGATAGGGGGATTAATACGATTATTCATGGGGTGTGGGGCAATGCCTGTACTATGTATCACAGTCAGGTGATGCAGGCCAAATTTGGTTATGATAGTTGTCCTAATGAATTTCAAGACAAATGGCTGGATTGGTTAATTGACGAAGCGCACAAACAGGGGATGCAGGTGCATGCCTATTTTGAAAAAGGGATTAAAATAGACAAAGATAGTCCAGTCTTTGATTTGGCGGTAGAGCGCGGTTGGATTGTCCCTGGCGTTGACCGCACCCATCCGGGGGTAGAGCATTATGTGCTAAATGTGGAGATTCCCGAAGTGGCTAAATATTTTACGGATATTTTGGTAGAATTTGTCAAGAAATATCCCCAGATTGATGCGGTGCAATGGGATGATTATTTGGGCTATCATGCGGAGTTACCGGGTAAGGTCGATCGCACGGCTAAATTAACCAATTTCGTGCAAACTATGATTAAATCCATGAAAGCCGCCAATCCCAGGGTAAGTTTTGACATTTGCCATCATAACCCCTATTGGTCAAAACGGTATTTTGCCGCCGATTGGGAAAATTGGGGGGTCGATCGGGTGTTTATTCAGGTGTATGCTGACGAAAACTTTGTTGAAGAGATGAAATATGTAGAGATTTATGATGGAATTTCCATTACCGAGCGGCAATTTAATCGCCTAGAAGAATTAATCAAAAATGATCAAGTCAAAAATATCTTGTTTTTTCCCCTCACTGGAGACCCGGCCAAAATGGCAGATAATGTGAAAAGTATCACCAGTAAAATCAAATAAAAATTTCTAGAAATTGCGGTGGGCGTTTGGTGTCTTCGTGGTGAAAATCAACCACAAAGGCACCAAGCACACCTAGGAAAAATCAAGCAGCTTCGCCGCCCACCACCACATTATTGATGCGGAGACTAGGACCGCCGCAACCTACGGGAAGGCCACTTTGACTGCCTTTACCGCAACCGCCAGACTCATCCCAGTAGAAGTCATCACCAATACCCTCAATATCGGCTAAAGTGGAGAACACATTACCCGAAAGAGTCACATCGCGTACCTGCTCATCCAGCTTACCATTTCTAATCATCCAGGCTTCGCCAGCGCTAAAAGTGAACATTTCCCCATTCGTCATCCCCCCAAGCCAGTTACGCGCATAAACACCTTCTTTGATATCGGCAAATAAATCAGGGACGGGGGTGGTGCCTCTAGCAATCCAGGTGTTAGTCATGCGGACAATGGGGGCATAATGATAATTGAGACACCGGGCATTGCCCGTGGGCGCTTCCGATAGCTTACCCGCAGTTTCTCGAGAGTGGAGCCGCCCCACTAAAATACCATCTTTAATCAGTTGGGTAGTGGTGGCTGGGGTGCCTTCATCATCGTAATAATAGCTGCCGCGATGTCCTTCAGGAATTGCCCCATCAAAGATTTGCAGTTCTGGCGGACCGAAACGACGCCCTAGGGTCATTACTTCCAGAATATCTGGGTTTTCATAAGCCATATCTGCTTCTGAAAGGTGCCCAAAGGCTTCGTGAACGAACAGCCCGCTGAGAATTGGGTCAATTACCACAGTGTAGCTGTTGCCCTTGACGGGGGGGAGAGAGAGCGCATCTACAGCTCTTTGGGCGGCTCCACGGACTTGGCGATCTAAGTTCGTCAGGTCTTCATAGGCTTTGCGAGAGCCAGTGGTTTCCCGACCAGTTTGCACGGTTTCGCCGTTGCGAGCGGTGGCGGCGAAGCGCATTTCCATATCTACCCAAGATTGCTCTAGGATGGTGCCATCGGAGGTAGCCAGGAGGATGCGCTGCTCGCTGTCGCCGTAGCGGACGGAGGTGGTGGTGATGCGCGAGTCCACGCTGCGGAGGATTTCCGTATAGCGATCGCACAGTTGTTTTTTCTGTGCCAGGGGGACTTGTCTGGGGTTAGTACCCTGAAGTGGGAGAACCACCGTATCCACCACTGGGGCGACCGGTGCTAGGATGGTTTCGGCATCGCCGACAATGCGAGCTGCCGCGATCGCCTCTGCAATTCTATCCTCGATCGTCGCCAACTGGTTAAAGCTGGCAAACCCCCAACCGCCTTTATAGCAGGCTCGCACTTGTCCCCCAACCGACACCCCCTCGCTGAGGGTTTCGATTTTATTGCCCCGCAAAAAAATATCCGTACCTTCCGCCTCTTCCAGACGAATTGCCAGATAATCCACCTGATGGGAAAAGCGGCGTATCAAATCTGACAGCAAGTTTTTGGCATCAGCCAGCAAAATAGACATATAGGCAATTTGGGCGATTGATTTCCCCTCAATTGTGCCTCACAACCGTCCAGAAGTCCCCCAGTAGGGGGAAATCGTCACCCGGGAGTTCGGTGGATGCGAATCCGCCATCGGGAAACGGCGGGATAAACTAGCAATATGAAGGTAGCCGCTCGGTTCGCCAAGCTGAGCTATAAAAATGATTGGCTGCAGGCGATGACAACGCCGCCGATTTTGCCCCTTGCGGTAATCGGTTGGCGTCAAACCCAAATTCACCGATTAACAATTGACTATCTCTGGGGGGTGTATTTTTTTTGTTTAAATGGCTCGTACCCACAATAACTGAGGTGTTAGCCTTTGCTGGTGCGGAAGCTACCGCCCTACGCTTACGGGAAAAAGCACCGTTGATAGATGCTAACTATAGCTCATCGCTACTGTGGCGAAAGAGACAGGCACTAAAAGCCCGTTCTGAGTGGTTGGCGGCTAAGAGCAGTCTCACTTCTCTGCTGGAAAATCTCACCCGAGACAACACTGCACCCCAAGGCATGATTTTATGCGGGCCGGGTGAAGAAAGCCGGTTTATCGGAGAAACTGGGTTTGGGAATTTCGGGGCGAGTTTCTCGGTTTGGTCTTTTTTGTTAGATACCGAGCTGCCAGGGGGGGTAACTAATGCCAATTCTGTGAATTTGCTGGCTAATGACCCCCTGAGTCAAGAGCGATTTTGCCTAGTTTTGACCCCAGATTTCAGCTTAGCAATGGCTCTGGGATGGGATGCCAACGATCGGCTGCAATTTCACTTTTCTTTCGACCCGGAAGTGATTGCCCGGGGGTGGGAAGCGATGCGATCGCGCCTCATGCTCACCGCCACACCCCAACAGCAGGCGGAATTCGACGCGATCGGCGCCTCATTTGCCCCCGTCACCCCCAGCTACAAAACCGTTATGCACTTTAGCCAGCTTCTGCTGCAATACCGAGTCCCCTCGGTAGATGGAGATGAGCCGCTCCTGGAAAGCAACCACCAGCAACCCCGATCGCCTTTACTCTTAAGCTCTGGAGAAGACGATCCAGACACCACCGCTCCCCTGAAACACAAAAATATCCTTCAGAAACCGAGTTTCTCCACCGACAACCTCAGTGGGAAAGGAGAAACTGCAGTGAAAAACCCCGTTGTTTCCACCGTGCCAGAAGCAGAAATCACATTAGACGTATATAATCCCACTGCCAAGGTTTCAGAAAAACCGATTACTGTCAGCAGCAGTAGCAAAAGCGTCCTCAACCAAACCCCGGGGGTGGATGTAGAATTGCTGCAGGCTCTGGCTCACGAAGTGCGCACCCCCCTAACCACCATTCGCACCCTCACCAGACTGTTGCTCAAAGGAGCCACAGACCCGAAACTGATTCAGCGACTGGAAAGCATCGACAGGGAATGCACCGAGCAGATCGACCGGTTTAGTTTGATTTTTCGGGCGGCGGAATTGGAAACTGCCAAAGAAAAGCCATCACCTGCGCATTTGACATCTACCTCTCTGGCGCAAATCTTCACGAGCTGCATTCCCCGCTGGGAAAAACAAGCCAACCGCCGGAATATCAGCTTAGATGTGATTTTGCCCCAGAAAATGCCGCCGGTGGTAAGTGACCCGACGATGTTGGAGCGGGTATTGACCGGGGCGATCGACAACCTCACCGCCAACCTCACCCCAGGGAGCGAAGTCAAAGTCCATGTCACCCTCGCCGGAAACCAGCTTAAAATCCTCCTTTCCGGGGGGCAACTGCCATCTCCCGCCACCACCCGCACCAAATTAGACCCCACCACCACCCCCCAAACCAAATCCCTAGGCAAACTGCTGGTGTTCCAACCCGAAACCGGCCAAATTAGCCTTAACCTTAGTGTCACCAAACACCTGTTTCAATACATTGGGGGCAAACTCATCGTGCGCGATCGACCCCATGATGGCCAAGTCCTCACCATTTTCCTCCCCTTAGAAGCATAGGGCTGAGCAAAAGCCCCCCTTTCAAAGGGGGGATGGGGGGATGTTGCTTTCAAAGGGAGGATGGGGGGATGTTGCCCCCCTTTCAAAGGGGGGATGGGGGGATAAAATAGAATCAAAACTTTACCAATTTAATGGTGATGTCTAATTTAAAATATGGCCGCTATTTTCTACCCTATAATCCATCCTTGGTCGAACCAGCCAAAGAGCTGCGAAAAAATCCTACACCAGCAGAGCGAAAACTGTGGCAAGACTATTTAAGGCAGTTTCCTTTTAAGGTGTGGCGACAAAAACCAATTGACAATTTTATTGTTCATTTCTATTGCTCGAAGTTGCAGTTAGTTATAGAAGTTGATGGAGATACTCATTTTACCGAATTGGGGAGTATTTATGATGTAAAACGCACTCATATTTTAGAAAATTATGGTTTACAGGTGGTACGGTTTACTAACGATGAGGTGATGAATTGTTTTGATGGGGTTTGCCAGTGTATTGCTAGGTTTATCCCCCCATCCCCCCTTTGAAAGCTATGCGTTACTCACATCTTCTAGAAGCGACAGCCTGTAAGGGTTTGGGGGGATGGACAAAACTTAACTGGGGGCGGGAGTTAGGGGTGGGAGCGCTGTTACCACTGGCTCGGTAGATGGGGGCGACCTCAAGTCAC
>DVDU01000317.1 GCA_015296065.1 Oscillatoriaceae cyanobacterium M33_DOE_052
AAATGGCTTTTCCCTCAGCGTCAGATAGTCGCCGCCTTTGCTGAACAAATCAGGATATCCCTTGAAGAAGGCTTGGAAACCTTTGGCGAAATCTTGATTTTGTACGGGGTGTTATTGTATGCTGCCAAAAAGCTGGAATCTTGGGGGCAAGCCTCCCAGCCCCGGGGTTGACTAAATCTCGGTGATGTGGCTAAGATTGTCGCCTAAGCTGGCTTCGCCATTGAGGACATTACTGATTGAATATGATGCAAATAAACGCGCTCACTATCAAAAAAATTAGTCAGACAATGCTGGTAATTTTACTCATATGGGAATTCCTCTTGCTGCTGATTTACCTAGGGAGCATTTGGCTGAGGGGAGAAAGTTTACCCTGGTTGGATTTCAATGGTTATCAAAACTTGCCATCCCTGTTCTCGGCAGGGCAATTATTTGTCACATCTTTAGGATTTCTCGCTCTAGGGTTTTATTCCAGGCAAGGCAAGGCTCAACCATCGCGGCGGCTGCTCTTAACTTTGGGGGTTCTATTTTTCTATATTTCTATCATAGACGAAACTTTTAAGGTGCATCAGCACTTCTATAAGCCCCTTTGCTATTTGCCGGTAATTGATAATTGCCGAAGTTGGTATAATCTTTATATTTATCTCTACATATTGATGGCTGTGGCGATATTTATCGGGTTTTTCCGGGATTTAAAAGCCGCCTGGAAGTTTTACCCATTGGGGGCATTGTTTTCTGGGATGGGAATGTTTATTTTTTTGTTGGGCGCTCTGGGATTAGAGCTGCTAAAATTTAAATTATTAGAGCCGCTTTTATTGAGCTATATTCAGGTTGATTCCGGCACTTTTATTCTCATAGAAAAAATGCGGATTGGGCTAGAGGAGTTTTTGGAAATGGTGGGAACGACCATGACATTATATAGTCTAGGCTTATTTTGGTCAAAACGACTGGAAAGGCTTTTGTCATTAGTCATTGATGATGTGCATAACCAATGACTAATGATCCATGACAAATCTAGCCAATTATAGGATGTGGCGAACCTCAGATTAAAACCACTTAATCCAGCTATAGGTGAGTGCTAGAGTTACCACAGTCAAAGGCAGTCCAAATCGCAGGTGTTCCCAAAAGGAGATGACAGAGCCCTCGGAGGCGGCGGCTTCTACGGTAATCAAGTTGGCTACAGCACCAAATAGGGTGAGATTTCCTGCTAGGGTAGAGCCAGCGGCTAGGAGTAGCCAACTCTGGGTAGAATCTTGAGGAATAAATCCTTGTAGTAGTAGAACGGTAGGGACGTTGGAAATGAGATTAGATAAGATGGTGGTGACGGTGAGCAATCCCAAGGAACTGGATATCCACCCGGCAAAGATATTCAAGACTTGCAAGGAGCGGACACAATAGGTGAGAATGAAGAGGCCAGAAAACATTACCAGTAATGACCAATCAACATTTTTCAGGACTCGCTGAGGTTTGATGCGGCGGGTGACGAGGAGGGCGGCGGCGGCTAAAAAAGCAGATTCAGCTAGGGGTAAGTTGATGATGAAAGCGATAAGTAACAAAGTTGTTACTACCATTGTTTTGAGCAGTAGTGGACGATGGAGACGCAGGCGGGGAAATTGTGGGGGAGGACAGGGTTTGGTCGATCGCACTTCTGGATATAACCAATAGAGTAGCCCTATCTGTATCACTAAGCCAACGATCGCAATGGGTGTCAGTGCCTGAGCAAAGTCTAGGTAGGGAATTTTGGAAAAGGAGCCGACCAAAATATTTTGAGGATTACCGCTGAGGGTGGCTACGGATCCAATATTGGTTGACGCCGCGATCGCCAGTAAGTAGGGAACGGGATTGAGTCCGAGCGATCGAGTCAGTTGTAGCGTCATGGGTGTACTCACTAATGCCAGGGTGTCATTGAGGAAAAATGCCGATAGTATCCCAGTACCAAAGGTGAGCAGTGCCAGCAACCCCAGCGGACTGCGGGTTAGTCGCAGCAGATAGAGCAAAGATAGATTAAAAAAACCCGCATAGGACAGGTAAGAGTTAATCACCATCATGCTCAACAAAAACACAATAGTGTTGGCATCGATCGCCCGCCAAGCCTCCTGTAAAGTCAACACCCCCAGGGTGATTAGTACCGGGACTCCGGCGAGGACAATAGTCGCCCGGTTCATGCGCAGCCCAGGGAAATATCCAATTCCCAATCCCACGTAACAAAGCGCGAGTACAGCTACCTGAGCAGCGTACAGTGCATTACTCATATTCAACCTATTTGTGAACGATCGCCGTTTGTTTTCAGATTACCATATGCCACATAAATCCAGAACAATCTGGGCATCACATCTTCTCTTCACAGGAATTCAGCTTGTTTAATTTTTCCCTTAACCTGGTGTGGTGATTATGCAATAGATCTGTTGCCAAAATAGTAATTTCTCCCCCACATCCCCGGCAAAACGCCACTCGGATTTTTCTATTTCTACAAGCAATCTCATAGGCAATTTCTTGGGTTTTCTAATCATGGCTCTTGAGTCAGATTAATTTTTATCATATAAACATATTTTTATGTAAATTAAGTGTTTAAGCAATTTGTTAAATTAGTTAAAAATTTGCAAATTATAGTCATTTCAAATAAAAATGAAACACTCGATATTGCCCTCACCCCCGTCCCCTCTCCCAGGTAGGGAGAGGGGAGAATCACAGACAAAACCCATCCCCCCTCTTGCTCCCCTTTCTCCCTTTTTGGGAGAAAGGGGTT
>DVDU01000300.1 GCA_015296065.1 Oscillatoriaceae cyanobacterium M33_DOE_052
CTCTTCCCCGTCACCCCGTCTCCCCGTCTCCCCGTCTCCCCTCTATGCGCACCACGAGGAATGTTTTATTCTTCTCCTTCTACTTGTTGTCTATATTCGTCGGCGGTGAGGGTCTCTTCTAGTTCGTCGGGGTCGTTGATGCGGAGTTTGAGCAACCAACCCTCGCCATAGGGATCCTCGCCAATGAGTTCGGGGGAGGCGATCGCCCCTTCGTTGCGCTCCACCACTGTCCCGGAAATCGGGGCATAGAGTTCTTCTACTGCTTTCACTGACTCCACACTACCGAGGGATTCTCCCTTAGTCAGAGCATCACCGATTTCTGGCAGTTCCAAAAACACGATATCTCCCAACTGATCCACAGCAAAGGCGCTAATGCCAATGGTGGCAATTTCCCCATCCAGGCGGACATACTCGTGAGAGTCCAGGTACTTCAAGTCATCAGGATATTCAAATGTCATCTGCTTTCCTCACACTATGATTGCTAAAGGGCCTTCTGTGTCTGCCCCCTACAGATTATTCCCTAAATTTCTAATTCTAGGTATTTGCCAATACAATGGATAAAAAAAAGATCCGCCGCCTACTGGTGGGTGAATTTTCTCTCATGCGTCTGGTGCGTTCTGTGATTTTTATCTATACTGCGGTGGGTTTGTGGGCATACTTTGGCACCGATCGCCAAATATTTCTCCCCCAACCCTCCACCTACACAGACAACCCCGATATTTTCCCCCTCCCCTCCGCTAATGGTGCCCTCATCCGTGCCATCCACCTCCCCTCCCCTCAAGCCAAATACACCATCCTCTACAGTCACGGCAATGCGGAAGACCTCGGGGATGTCTTACCCACCCTGCAAGCGCTGCAAAATTCCGGCTTTTCCGTCTTAGCTTACGACTATCAAGGTTATGGCCAGTCTGAGGGTTCCCCCACCGTCGCCAATGCCTATGGAGATATTACCGCCGCTTATCAGTATCTCCGAGAAAGTCTGGGAGTCCCCCCCCACCAAATCATTATCTATGGCCGTTCCGTCGGTGGGGGTCCCTCTACTTACCTGGCCAGCAGGGAACCCGTCGCCGGTTTAATTCTAGAAAGCACTTTTATTTCTGCTTTTCGTGTCGTTACCCATATCCCCATTTTCCCTTTTGATAAGTTCCCCAACCTCCACCATCTCAAACAGGTTAATGCCCCGGTGTTAATTATCCACGGCACCCAAGATGAGGTAATCCCTTTTTGGCACGGACAAACTCTGTTTGCTGCTGCTAAAGAACCGAAACGGTTTTTAGGAGTAGAGGGAGCGGGACATGATGATTTGATGTGGATAGCTGGGGAAAAATATACTGCTGCTTTGCAGGATTTTGCCGCCCTCCTGAATAGTAATAAACCTTAATTATGGTGGCGGCAAAATATTGTCACGAGATTAATTCCCTCACCCCAAAACCCTCTCCCAAAAGGGGAGAGGAGCTTTGATAATATGAGGAGATGATATCGCATTTAATCAAACCAGCCGATATCCCGATTAGACAAGCTGGATACGTTATCTTTGGGTTTAAATGTAATGGGCGGTCGAGTTATTTTCAGAGCGAGATGGGCAGTGGGTTTCTTTTCTTGCTCCTGGCGCAGTTGCTGCAATTCTTGTAGTAGCTTTTCTTGGGCTGATGCTAATTCTAGGGCAGCAGTTTTCGCCGCTTCTAGCTCTGCTTTTACCCGTCCGAGTTCCTGTAATTCGGTGGTGAATTTCTGCACCAGGTTTTTTTGGGTTGCTAAGTCTGTTTGCAAATCTGCCTCACGCTCTTCTCGCTGTTTCAGCTCTGCTTGCAATTTTTGTCCTAGGCTTTTTTGAGCATTTAATTCTTCTTGCAATGCCTCTTTCTCTTTGACTAATTCAGCGTTTAAATTCTCAATTTCTTGGAAATTTGCCTCAAGTTGTGATATAATATTATTGCTAGCTGTTAAATCATCGGTCAACGGGGAAACTTCTGGAGCTGATGCGGGAGCCGTTGTCACCTCGGCGGCAAGATTTTCGCTGGTGGCGGCTGGGGTGGGCTGATTAATTATCTCTTCAGTTTGAGCATTACTGGTGCTGGCAGTTTCCCCCTCGTTATCGGGGCTTTTTTTGACTTCTTCTTTAATCACATCTGATAGGCGTTTCCTGGCCATGATTATTTCCTCCAATCACGTTGCAATTCATCGGCGACGCGGCGATAATCCGCTTGGGCTTCTTTGGCATTCTTGCCCCGCCATTGGCTGATAGGTACTCCGTCAAGGGCGGCGCGTTCGTGGGCTTTGTAGGCCCGGATAAAGGCGTGGCAAGCGGGAATTCCTTGCTCCATTAGAGTGTTTTGGGCTTCTAATGCTTCGTTGATACTTCTGGCATCAACTCGGGTCAGCAATACCCGATGGGGGACTCCGGCGGGGATGACGGCTTCGCGGACGGTTTCCACTAAGGCGGCTAAATCCATCGGGGCGGGGGGGGTGGGCAAAACTAGATAATTGGCAGTATTTACTACTGCTGCTAAGGCTTCGGAACGGAGGGCGGGGGGGGTATCCACTACTACTAAATCGTAGCCTTCTATTTTGGGCAGTCGGGTTAAAAGTTTGGCATCGGTTTCGCTGGCAATGTCAAAACCTAGGGTTTTGTTGCTGCGTTCAAACCACCAACTGGCGGAACCTTGGGGATCCGTATCGACGAGTAGGGTGCGATGTTTCTGCTCGGCCCAGGCGGCGGCGAGATTGAAGGCGGTGGTGGTTTTACCTACGCCACCTTTGCCGTTGATAATGGCGATGATTTTGGCGGTGGGGGATGGGGAGTTGGTTGCTACTTTTTTGGGCAAGGCGGGATTTCCTCGTTTGTCTTACACTCAAATAGGGTCTGCCATCGCCTCAAATATACATCTTTATGGTGGGAGATTTCACACGAAAATCGCTACTGTTGGTGATGCTTGAGCTTTTAAGATGGAGAGCGATCGCCTTTATGGAGCAAAAATCGGCAATGGAGGCAAATTACCGCCGCAAGGGTTGTCAGCGAGATTGGTTCTGGCGGGGTTGGCACATCCGCTATACCTATCTTCGCCCAGTCAAGGGGCAGTCGGGCTCTGATGCGGACCGGCCTACTCTCCCCATCCTGCTGCTGCATGGGTTCGGTTCGGCTTTGGGTCAGTGGCGGTCTAATTTACAGGCTCTGAATGAGTCCCATTGTGTGTATGCTCTGGATTTTCTGGGTTTCGGGGCTTCCCAAAAAGCTCCGGCGGCTTACAATGTGAATCTCTGGGCGGATTTGGTTTATGATTTTTGGTGCTGCTTTATTGGTCAACCGGCGGTGATTGTGGGGCACTCGCTGGGGTCTTTGGTGGGTCTGACGGCGGCGATCGACCACCCAGAAATCGCTCTGGGTCTGGCTCTGTTCACTTTACCCGATGCCCAAACCTCTCAACCTCCATCCTGGGCTCGGGCGATGGAACAGGCTTTTGCTTCCCCGGTGTTGCTTTGGCCCTTGTTTAAGTTGGTGACTCAGCGGTGGTTACTCCGATCGGTCTTGCAGTCGATATACATCCGGCGGGAGTTGGTAGATGATGAGTTGGTGGCTTTGTTCGCTACTCCCCCCCGGGATAAAGGGGCCTTAGATACTTTTTGCCGTTTGGCGCGATCGCGCAGTCACTCCCACGACTACAGCCCCAAAACCGTTGCCCAAATGCTCCCCCAACTGTCTATTCCCGTTTTATTGCTCTGGGGGAATCAGGACCGCATTGTGCCTCTCGCCGGTTTCCGCAAACTGCTAGACCAACTGCAACTCTCCCCAGTCCCGCCCCAATTCCAATTAGTAGAAATCGATAATGCTGGTCACTGCGCCTATGACGAATATCCCGCGATCGTCAATCAGCAGATCTTGACCTGGATTCAGTCAGCAGTGGTTTCCGCTTAATCTGCGATCGGCAATTATCAATCGTCACTTGTCAGTTGTCACTTTTCACTTGGAGAAGAAACCAGGACCAGGCTGCGGATTAGAAACCGGGTTTCTGCCCGCAAGCTACTTCAAGGTAAGAAATATCTCGTTTAGAAACCCGGTTTCTGCCCCAAGGCTTCCTTAAGAAACCCGGTTTCTGCCCCTAATGACCAATGACCAATGACCAAGGTTAGTTCTGAGACGATACGGTAGCCGTCTGCGCCACTTTATCCATAAGCTGCATCATCCTTTGGCTCACGATCTGCATCTCGATAACTTTTTCTTGGGCCATTTGAATTTGGTTTGCTTCCTTCAACTGAATCACTTCTAGAGCCATCTGGTGTAATTGTCGATGCACTAGCTCTATCTCCCGCATCTCGGCGAGAGTACGATACCCAGATAAACCCTGAGTGTAAAGCCATTTACCAAACTGACAATCCCGATAGGATACCAAACAGTTCTCCGGAGCAGCGGCGTTATTGCAGCCAATAAAGGTGGTTAACTTTACATTCCAGATGGCGTGTTTGGCTTTAGCTAAGCTAAAGTTGACCATAAGCCGGTCCTCTCGCTGACATTAGCAGCTTAGATATTCTAATCTTATATGATACCTTGTGACAGTCATTAACATAGAAACCACTGCCAATATTTTTCCGTGCCGTGGTGCAAACACTGGCTCATCTCACGGCTATTAGGAATATTTCTCTTTAATCAAACAAGAATTTTAGTGGGTTAACGGTTTCCCACTCATTCTAAACAACATTATTCATGGTGTTGAGGACAACTCCCAATTGATAATTATGGCAAATAATCAGGATTTATGGCATCTTCTGGGGTAAAAGGCGCATCAGCAGGAAAAGTATTTATGGCCACACCAGTCTCATCGGCGGCTAACTCTCGCGCATCTTGATAGGATTCAGCAAAAACCTCCTGAGAGTAAATTTTTAAGCTGTGACTCATTGTCAGTGCTTCTCGCAGTCTTTTCCGATGTTCTCTAATCGTAAACAACCACGTATTAGTTGGTTTGTCGGTTTGATACTTGTATTTTAGTAAGTGCATCAGTAAAATTCTTAAATTACTGGTGATGGCGCGTTTTTCACTTTTACCCATATCGGCGATTTCTTCTAGCAAATTCTCCCAGTCAACATCGTTAAACTTATGCAGGCGTAGTAATTCCAGATTTTGCTGAAGCCACAAATAATAATCTTCGGTATAAAGTCCAGCATTTGTTTGAATTGTTTCTGAAATTGCAGTCATATTGATTCCCTCTCTCTCTTTAGGTAGCAGTGGTACTGTGGGCAGTGCTATAAAACCCCTATGTCTCTTGATAACCAGTAGCAGTAGTGGGCACTCCCCACCTTAAAGAACTCTTTACTTTTATTCTAACAACCAGCCAAATACTAATTCTACCGTTAAATTCAATTTTTTGGCAAACTCTGGGACTGGTAGCTGCTGCTCTGGCTCATCAAATACCTCCGGTTGCTGCCCTGGACGATAAACAAATACAGTTTTTTCCTCTGGGTCAATCAGCCAACCCATTTGGGTTTCATATTTCAAGGCATGGAGGATTTTTTTTATGATTTTGGTAGTGCTTTGGTCAGGGGACAGAATTTCAATCAGCCAATCGGGTGCAGATGAGAAAACATTGGCAATACTGCCATCTTCTTCGCGGGGGATTCTCGCCCATGTGAATACGGCTACATCAGGTACTATTGCCCTTCCCGCAAACTGACAGCGCAGTTCAGGAAATGCTTTGGCAATTTTGGCTGGTTTGAGGGCAGCATTAATGGCGATGATTAATTCACCTTGGATCGTGCTATGTTTTCCTTGAGGCATGGGCTTTTGAATTATCTCTCCGTCGATATACTCACTAGCAGGCTTGGTGTCGGGAAGTTGGAGAAATTCTTCTAGGGTTAAGGTTTTGGCTGGAGTTTGTACCATTGGATTTATTCACTCCAAATTTTTTTGCTGGTAGGGGCAATTGTGAAAAAGCCCCTCCCCAAAAATTATAGCTGATTCAGAGAGGACACGGCATAACCGTGTCCAGAAAAAGCCTTAAGATTTAAATTTCTCGACAATGCGGCGGGTGGCTTCTTCGACGTTTTCCCGGCTGTTGAAAGCGGAAATGCGGAAATAACCTTCGCCAGCGGCACCAAACCCGGATCCGGGAGTGCCTACTACATGGCAGTTTTGCAGGAGTTTATCGAAGAAATCCCAACTGGAAAGATTGTTGGGGGTTTTTACCCAAACGTAGGGGGCATCAATGCCACCATACACGGCTAAACCGGCGGCGGTGAGTTGTTGGCGAATTATTTTGGCGTTTTCTAGATAGAAGCTAATCAAGGTTTGGACTTGTGTTTGTCCGGCTTCACTATAAACGGCTTCGGCTCCCCGTTGTACTATGTAAGAAACGCCGTTAAATTTGGTTGATTGGCGGCGGTTCCAGAGTTTCCACAGTTGGATATCGGAGCCGTCGGCACCCAAAGACGGACAGACGGCGGTGAGGTTTTTGGGGACGACGGTGAGGGCGCAACGGGTGCCGGTAAAGCCTGCATTTTTGGAGAAGGAGCGAAATTCGATCGCGCAGTCCCTCGCCCCTTCAATTTCATAGATGGAATGGGGTAATTCTGGATTGGTGATATATGCTTCATAGGCGGCATCGAAGAAAATTATCGAGCCGTTGGCTTTGGCATATTCTACCCAGGCTTGTAGTTGGGCTTTTGTCGCCGTTGCCCCAGTAGGGTTGTTGGGAAAGCACAGATAAATTAAATCGACTTTTTCTGTGGGAATGGCGGCGGTGAAGTTGTTATCTGCGGTGATGGGGAGGTAAACTAAACCTTCAAATTCCCCTTTATCGTTGGCGGGTCCGGTGTTACCTGCCATGACGTTGGTATCCACATACACGGGATAAACTGGGTCGGTGACGGCAATTTTGTTGTCTTTGCCGAATATATCGAGGATGTTGCCAGTGTCGCATTTGGAACCGTCGGAAATGAAGATTTCGTCAGGGTCAATTTGGCAGCCTCGGGCTTGAAAGTCGTGTTTAGCGATTTTTTCCCGTAGCCAGAGGTAGCCTTGCTCTGGTCCGTAGCCTTTAAAGGTGGCTCGATCGCCCATATCTTCCACCGCTTTAATCATCGCTTGGCGGCAAGCCTCCGGTAGCGGTTCCGTCACGTCGCCGATACCGAGCTTGATAATTTTTGCCTCTGGGTTCGCCTCGGCAAAAGCGTTGACGCGGCGGGCAATTTCGGGAAACAGGTAGCCTGCTTTGAGTTTGAGATAGTTATCGTTAACTGTTGCCATGTGCAATCTTGGGACAAATGCCGTACAACAGCTTACCAGGTTTGTAGTTGGGCTTCAGCCCTCCTTCCTGGTTCTTAATGGGGCCGCCAATTGTCAATTGACAATTATCAATTATCAATTATCAATTATCAATTATTAATTGTCTATTCATGTGAATGCCAAGCATCTAAAGCCATGCGATGCACGGATGTAAAGGGTATTTGATGCTCACGAGCGAGGCGGGCGCAGTCTTCATATTCGGGATATGCTTTATTTATGTGATTATTCTTGGCCACCTTCACGGCTATGTCACCTAACGGCGTTGTGACGGTTTGGATTTCTCGGTGTAAAGTCGATCGCTCTTGGAGGGAGCGGCGGATACCGATCGTGGTGGTTTCTTGAAAGATGATTTGCTCGCAGGCGGGAGTGTCTTGGGGGCGGGTGATGACGGTGAGGAGGATACCAGAGCGGGATTTTTTCATGCCAACGCCAATGGTGAATACATCTAGGGCCCCAGCAGCAAACAGGGCCTCGCTGGTGTAGGCGATCGCCTGGGGGGTGGCATCATCAATTTGGGTTTCCAACACCATCACCGTTTCCATATTCCCCTGTGCTGGCACAGACATCACCTCAGTTTCCCCCAACCACAAGCGGAGGATATTCGGGATGGGTAGGTCCCGACTGCCCGCCCCGAGTCCCACTTTGTTTAGACTCATCGGTGGCGGTGGACCGAAACTGGTGGCGAGAGCCACGACGATCGCCACCCCTGTCGGCGTGCATAACTCCCGCTGAATGCCATTACTATAAACCGGCACCTGCCTAGCTTCCCACAACTTCAGCACTGCAGGCACTGGGACCGGCATCTGCCCATGAGCCGCCCGCACTATACCCCCACCCGTAGGCAGAGGCGAGCAGTATAATTGCTCAATTCCCAAGTAATCCAAACCCAAACAAGTGCCCACAATATCCACGATCGCATCCGTCGCCCCCACCTCGTGAAAGTGGACCTGTTCCGGCGGCACCCCATGCACCGCAGCTTCCGCCGCCGCCAGTTGCCGAAACACCGCCAAACTCCAATCCTGCGCCCGCACAGGCAATTTTGCCCCTAAAATCAACCCCTCTATCTCCGGTAAATGCCGGGTGGGAGCATGGTGATGGTGTTCTTGGGGTTCTTGGTGTTTTCTCCCTCTCCCTCCTTGGGGTAGCACACTCCCCGTCTCCCCGTCTCCGAGTCCCCCCGTCTCCCCGTCTCCTTCGTGGTGATGATGGTGATGGTCTTCGTGATGATGATGGTGATGATGATGGTGATCCTCTTCGTGGTGATGGTGGTCTGTTTCCCCCCCAGCCTCACCCAACAGCTCCACATGTAGCTTAATTGCCTGCTGTCCCTGACGTTTGACCAGTTCCGATCGCAGGCGGTATTCTTGGGAAACACCCAATTTAGCCAAATGTGACTCCAAATAATCCAAGGGAACGCCAGCACTAATGAGGGCGCCCAAACACATATCACCAGCAATTCCGGTGGGACATTCCAAATAAGCTATCTTTTTCATAGGCGCCAACACAAGAACTCGTAGGGTGGGCAGTGCCTTCGACAACCTGGTAACAAGACAGATGAGTGATGGGAGAGGCACTGCCCACCCTACAACTTCTAGACTCTGAACCTCGTACCTGGACTAGAAGGTTCTAAGAGAAATTTTAAATTATCTCGATTCCTATACCCCATCCCATAGCAATTTTGATAACACACACTGGTAATTATGGCTACCGTTTATAGCGTTCACCCAGATAACCCCCAACCCAACCGGATAGAAGAGATTAAGAGAGATCTGCAAAACGGAGCCTTGATACTCTATCCCACCGATACGGTATATGCGATCGGCTGCGATATTACCGTCAAATCGG
Organism: Oscillatoriaceae cyanobacterium M33_DOE_052; assembly: GCA_015296065.1. Classification (GTDB taxonomy): domain Bacteria; phylum Cyanobacteriota; class Cyanobacteriia; order Cyanobacteriales; family Laspinemataceae; genus Koinonema. Next base: position 9,119 of record DVDU01000300.1, read on the forward strand.
CAGTGCAGAGAGTCCGACAGATTAAGAGATTGTCCAATGACAAGCCCCTAACATTTCTGTGCCCTTCCCTATCCAACATCTCCGCCTACGCCACAGTCAGCGACTCCGCCTATCGCATCATCAGGCATTTGATTCCCGGTCCCTACACCTTCCTCCTCCCCGCCACCAAGCTGGTTCCCAAGCTGGTGATGGATCCGAAACGCAAAACTACCGGCATTCGCGTGCCAGATAACCGGGTATGTTTGAAGTTGCTCGAAGCTCTGGGAAATCCGATTATTTCCACATCCGCTCACGTCCCGACTGAGGAAGAACGAGAAGAATATATGGGCAAAGCGGAGTTATTTGACCTGGTGGAGAATTTTGTTGATGTGATAGTAGATACCGACAAAGAACCAGGATATCTGGTTTCTACCATTCTTGACCTCACCAGTGACTATCCCGAAGTCGTGCGCCAAGGACAAGGTTGGGACAAGGTATCCCCTTGGGTGCCAGAAGTCTCGTAACTCGAATGCCTTCCGTTCGGCTCGTAGTAGGGCTTCAGCCCTCCGTTCGGCTCGTAGTAGGGCTTCAGCCCTCTTAGAAATGCTCGTTTTTTTGGGCTGAAGGGGTGATTGGCGAATCACCTCTACTACAAACCTTTTTTTGACCCCTCCCCCCCTCCCGCCCCATATAGGGCGGTTTTTTTGTCCCTTCACCAAAAAAATTTTTGTAGCTGTCCCGATAGAAGCTCCGAATGCCTGAAAGGGGATTTGGGATTTTTTTATCCGATATTGCAGGAGATATTGTGCCGTCGCCCCTCTGGGGCGCCAACGCAACTCAAGAGCGGGGAGGATTTTCTCCTCCAGCCAGTTGCCCAACTGTCCACTCTTGAGACGATCGGAAATCACCCACATCAGCAGGGTGCAGAGGTGAGTTGCCGCCCGATCGCCTGGGGGCTGGGCAGCAATAGCATCTGCTTCGCCCCTATCCACTGGTTATGCGGCTGTCCACCCCCGGTCGCCCTTCCGGGGCGCCAACGCAATGTCGCCCTTCCGAGGCGCCAACGCAATGTCGCCCCAAAGGGGCGCAAACGCAATGCTATATGGCACTTGCGATAGTGGCAACTTGCCATTCCCGTAGAGAATTGCCGCCGCATAGATTGTAAACAGTTGAGCTGATGAATCCCACAAGAATCAAGGCTCGCGACTGTAACATCCGCAGTTCCATACGGTGCGTCACCAACAGAGGCTTCTATCATGAACGTCAAAATCGCAAATTCTCTCAATCAAGTTTCTGACATTTCCAGCATCGACCGGACAGAAATTACCCCAGATACCAATAATGACTACAGCCCTGAGTCGCCCCTCTGGGGCGCCAACGCAACTCCTTCTGGCACGGTAGCCGCACCTACAGAATCGATCGGCAATGGCCTATCACCAGAAGAGTTGGCTAGTGAGTTACTGGGCGAATTGGCGGCCAAGCTGGAAAGCCCGTCGCCCCGGAGGGACGCCAACGCAACTTCTCTGCCGGTACGGGGCGCCAACGCAACTCCCCGAAGCGGTCCAGCGGTGGCCATGCGCATTGCCAAAGAGGTGGAACGCATCTGCCAGAAGAGCGATCGGATCAAAAACTCTGGTCAAGTTCACTCCTGGCAACTCACCCTCGGTCGTCATCGCCTGCAAAAGTGCCTGGAATTCTACAAACTCGGCTCCCAGCAAGGGCGCGTAGAATTACACTCCCAGCTCAGTTCCATTGTTTACCGCCACGTTGCCCCCAACCAAAATCTCAGCTTCCAAGCTCGTTACAACCTCATCGAAGACTTCCTGCAAAACTTCTATATTGAAGTCCTGCGAGCCTTCCGCCGGGAACACGAGATGCCCGCCGACTACACCCCCCGCACGCAACTAGAACTAGCTGAGTACATGGCTTTCACCGAGCAGTACGCCAAGCGGCGGATTAATTTGCCCGGTCGTTACAACCAGCAGCTCATCGTCCTGCGCGCTCAAGGGTTTGCTAACGGTCAGCCCAAGGAAACCGTCCTGGATATCGAGCAGGCGGTGGAATTTCCCAAAGGCGAGGAGGCAGAAGCTCACAACCGTTCTTATGCGGTGCAGCAAGTGCGGGAGCAGATGATTTCTGAGGCGGCGGATCCTTCTGATAAGGTGGTGCGCGATCGTGTCATCGCCGAACTCATGGAATACCTCGAATCCCAAAATCAATCCGACTGCATCGATTACCTAGTCCTGAAGCTGCAAGACCTTTCCGCCCCTGAAATTGACTCAATTCTCGGTCTCAGCCCCCGCCAGCGGGACTACCTCCAACAACGGTTTAAATACCACGTGGAAAAATTCGCCCGCCAGCATAACTGGAAACTCGTGCATCAGTGGCTGGGTGCCGATATCGACCAAAATCTAGGGATGTCTGAGCAACAGTGGCAAGCCTTTGTCAGCAGTTTGACCCCAGAAAATCAGCAGCTCCTGAAGCTGAAACGCTCTGGTGTCACCGACGCAGACATCGCCCGCAGCCTCAAATGCTCTGCCAAGCAACTACAAAAACGCTGGTCTCATCTCCTAGAGCTAGCTTGGCAAGCCCGTAACGCTTAATTTAGGAGTCGCCGCTTATGTTCCTGCATTTACTACTACTAGCCAATGGCCCGCCGCCATTCTCCGCTACTCGGCCCCTTGTCGGGGCAATCCCCTGTGGTTGCCCCTACTTATCACATCCGCCCTTGATGTGCGTCCCACCAGCATCATCCCCTTGCTAAATCCGCCAAAAGTCACATTAATCTGACTTTTGGCTTTTTTTACGCTCTGTTTATCCCGGCTAGAGAACCACCACAGAGGACATCGAGAAGAAAAGACTCGGTGTCCTCTGTGGTTGATCAAGAGTCACCCTGCCATTATGAGTCAGATAATTGTTAAAATCTGTAAAGCCTGCTTTCACCGAAAAGAACGGGGATATCACATGCCACCTCCCCGTCCCCCCATCTCCCCATTGGGAATACACCAACCAATTCTAATCGAGCTATGACTCTCAATCTTGCTCACCCTGCGGTATCATCCCAGTTCACTCACACAGAAGAAGGCTTCCAGAAAACAGCCGCCTCGGAATCAAAACCCACCGGGACAGGCGATAAGGCCGCCCTCGAAGCAGTCTTCGCCAACATTGATAGCGATAGCTGCCCAACTTCTTACAACTTCCACATGCACACGGTTCACTCTGATGGCCGGTTGCACCCCAAAGCCTTGATGGCGCAAGCCATTGATATCGGTCTGATCGGGCTGGCAATCACCGACCATCATACCGTTGGTGGCTACTATGCAGCTCGTAGTTGGTTGGAAACACAGCAACTCAAACACCCCCATCCCACATCGCCCCTCCCCCATCTCTGGACTGGGGTAGAAATTAATGCCGACCTTTTGGGGACAGAAGTTCATATCCTTGGTTACGCTTTCCACCCAGAACACCTCCGGATGCAGCCTTATATCCAAGGCAAAGCTCCCACTGGCTCAGATTACCAAGCCGCTAATGTTATCGCTGCTATCCAATCGGCTGGCGGTTTGGCGGTGTTGGCTCATCCCGATCGCTACCGCATCTCGGGAAGCCACCTCATCCCCGAAGCCGCCCGCCTTGGCATCAACGGCATCGAAACCTACTATGCTTACGATAACCCCAAACCGTGGCGCCCCAGCCCCAAGCAAACTAAAGCCATTCGCAAACTTGGCCAAGCTTACGGGCTCCTACACACCTGCGGTACAGACACTCACGGTCTGAGTTTGCTCACCCGGCTGTAATTCTATAGATGGAAAATTCATATGAATTTTCCATCTATATCAAATATATAAATGGGTCAAAGTGACGACAATATATGCTTTCTGCATTGAAAACTAACTACCAACACACAAATAACATAAAAGATAATTCCCGCCCATATCCGCCACTGCCGCCCCATTCACCTCTTCATACTCGATCGGAAATGTCCCTAAAATAAACTCTGATTCTGTTAACCCGGACAAATTCGCGAACCGATAGGTCAGCGAAGTTGTCATCCCATCCAGACAGTACAGCTTTTTCTAAAAAAATGTGGGACATTTTCAAAGTCCCTCTCCCTCTCTGGGAGAGGGATTTAGGGTGAGGGGCTGGACTTAGTAACTTTTGAACAAGCTGTAATTTTAGCCACATTGCAGTAGGGTAAGCAATTCTCACCCTACAAGAAAAGTTATTTATAAATACTATCTCATAGGATAATTTAAAACAATGAAAACTAAACAAAAATTTCCGTTTCTCGTGGGTTCTAAGTGGACATCCCAGCAGGAAACTTGGGGCTGGAGGCATTTTCAAGTCGTAAACCGCAAAAATGAGGGGAAGTGGGTGTTTGCGGAAATAGTGGCATCCTGCGACCCAAATGTAAGATTTTGGATTAATGCTAAACAGCTCAAAGACCGCTCTCTCTGGCAAGCGGGATGGGTGACTTTGGCAGAAATGCGATAAATATATGCCTTGGGACAAAAATGAGTCGTTTAGTTAATATTATTGAGGCTATCCTTTATTTGAAAGGGGAGCCGCTGTCGATCGCGGATCTAGCAGAATATGCGGGGTGTAACCGGGATGAAGCCGAGGCGGCTACGATCGAGCTAATGGATGACTACGCCCGCCGAGACAGTTCCTTAGAAGTGGTGGAAACCCAGAAGGGTTATAGCCTGCAACTGCGAGAAACCTACCATGAGTTGGTGCATCAGTTGATTCCGGCAGAATTGAGCTTAGCGGCTTTGCGCACTTTAGCCGCGATCGCCCTTTATCCCGGACAAATTAGCCAGAGCGAGCTAGTGGAAATTCGCGGTTCTGGCGCTTACCAGCATGTCCAAGAACTGCTACAACAGGATTTTATTCGTAAACGCCGCCAGTCTGACGGTCGTTCCTACTGGTTGCAGCTCACCAAAAAATTCCACCAATATTTTCAAATCGACCAACTACCCCAGCAGTTGAAACTGAACTTCCAAACCACACCAGAAGAAGTCCCAGAACAGGATGGTGAGACGGGATGAGGGGAGCTGGGGTGACGGGGTGACGGGGTGACGGGGAGCAAAGGATGACAGCAACAC
>DVDU01000089.1 GCA_015296065.1 Oscillatoriaceae cyanobacterium M33_DOE_052
ATGGGATATTGATGACTTCGTGCTCGGCGATCAGCGGCGTGAAGGTGACAGGGCGTCGGGGCGATGGGGCGATGGGGCGAGCATAAACTTCTCTCCCCGTCTCCCCGTCTCCCCGTCCCCCCGTCCCCTGGTTCCTAGGGTGCTGAAGATTGGGTATTTGGGGCCGAAGTCATAGTCGCCAAGGGGGCATTCGCTATTTCCTCAAGTCCTACAGAGGTGAGCAGATCTTGCCATGTTTTAGCCAAAGTTTTGTCATCGGGGGCGGCTCGGCGCTGCTCGGCGAGGGTGGCGGCGGCGTCATACCAGATATACTCACGAGAGTAAATCTCGAAGGCTTCTTCGGGAGAGGCGTTTTGGAGTTCAGCCGTGAGGGTGGGTGTGGGTTCGATGCGATCGATCCAGCCACCGACGACAATATTGCCAGATTTGTCTTTAGGATTACAGACAATGGAAAAATCCCAGTAGTAAAGTTTGCCCACATCAAGAGATGTTTCAGTTTCCGGTAGGGGCAGGGCGATCGTGCTACCACCTTTAGTCTGGAAACTCTGCTGGCTCACCTGGGTGTAGTTGTCCTCCGACACCGCCGTAACGGTAAACTCCACATTCATTTCTGTGGGCAAGGCGGGCACATACAATATCACCGTGGGACGTGCGGTAATGGTTCGCCCCATATTGGTTTGGGGCACCAAAGCGGTGAGTTCCCGGGCTTCGGCGGGACAGATACTCCTAGTGCCACCACCCACGCGGCGTCCTGGGGCTCCCGTTTCTGGTGGCTCGAAGGAATTCCAACCCACCTTGATTTCCGAGCGAGCTGGAGTATTCGCACCACTTTGGGCTCGCGATAAAGACGCGGGGATGGCCACCAGTCCTGCCGATAAGGCTATGGTTATGAGGATAGGATGTAGCGGAGATTTATGCCAAACCATAATATACCAACCTATTGATAACTGGGTTCCTTACAGTCAAAGCGTTAATTTTATTCTTACTGATGGCAGCAGAAGCGCTCTCCCTAAACAAAAAGAGGTTGGAGATTCCTGATACAGTATCGATGCAGATTCATTGCCCCATAAGGCTTGTAGTTGGGCGCAGGCCCAATTGGCGCTTTGAGGTCTCAAGCCCGGTCAGGCTTGTAGTTCGGCGGACGTTTAATGTGGGAATCGCTCTTGACGAAACACCGCATTAGCCAGGACCTACCAGGCCACCTCTGGGGATGACATGGCAACGCTAACTGCAGGTCGGCGCCGCCTCTTGTACTTCCACTATCTTTAATCTTAGCAACTTACATTCACATCGGCGATAGCCGAAACATCGTGGTTATGACTCAAACACCCGAGATTTCCCTTCCCACAAACCCCCTCCTTTCCGCCGCTGTTAGCGGAGTTCGGACGGTGAGACCTCATGGGGTTTACCGGCTCCACGGTATGGTTAAAGCTGATGACAAGCTGATTGCCATTGACCCGGTGCGAGGACACCTGCTGCAAATCGATCCGTCTTCTGATAATACCGTGGTTCTCAATCCCTTCCAAGCTAGGGAATTTCAGGATGTCACCGGCTTGGCGATTTGGGAGGATACTTTATGGTTGACGCGGGGAAATAGTGTTTATTTTTGTAAAGATGCCCTGAGCAGTTTAGGTAAGCAAAAACTAGAGCCGGAGCATTTTGTGACTCTCAACTACCCGGCGGATGGGGTGGCGGTGTGGGATGCGGCGGTGTATGTCACATCTGCCAAAGCTGGCTCGATTATGATTTTTAACCGTTACAGCGGGACTCAGATTACCCAGTTTTATGCTCCGGGAATTGGGGTGGAAAATTTGACGGTGCGAGAGGAGGAGTTGTGGGTTTGCGATGCTACGGAGCAAACGGTGTACTGTATGGACAGGGCGACGGGGGAGGTGCTATTTAATATCCTGACGCCGTTTGAATCCCCTACGGGGTTGGCTTTTGGGGTGAATCCGGCCACGGGTAAGGAGATGCTGTATGTGGCTTATTCGGGGGAAGAGATTTATATCCGTGATGATCCGAACTCTTTCGACCCGCACCAATTGGCGTTTCGCGATCGGGTCTTGATTCATCCCCTCAATTTCCACTACAACCGGGAAGGTCGCTACACTCTCTCTAACGGCTATCTGCTGGAATTCTGCTATGTGGAGGAACTCTCTCCCCTAGAGGAGCAGCAATTTGAAAATCTGGAATGGCGGATTGCTTTGCCTGCTGAAACCCACCGCCAAAAGTTGCGCTCTGTGGAGCCGATCGGCCTCCCGTTCACGGAAGAAATCCAAGATGGTCAGCGGGTGGCGGTGTTTAAATTCGATAGTCTCTCCTCCCATGAAGCCCGCATTTTCGGCTGGAAGGCCCTAGTAGAAGTGCGCAGCATCAAATACCAGCTCGACCCCCTGGATGTGGAAAATCTGCCCCCTCTACCGCCGGAGTTTAAAGAGCGCTATTTGGTGGATAATGACAACCTGGCGATGGATGGGTCAATTGTCCGCAATGCCGCGATCGAAGCGGTGGGGAGGGAAACCAATCTGCTGCGCCAGGTGCTGAACATTCGGGATTATGTTTACGACCACCTCTCCTATGGCATCAAACCCCAGATTGACCCCCCGGATGTGGTTTTAGAGCGAGGAGTAGGCTCCTGCGGGGAATATGTGGGCTTGCTCTTGGCTCTACTACGTCTCAATGGAATTGCTTGCCGCACGATCGGGCGTTACAAGTGCCCCCCCTACGCCGATCGGCGCGTCCCCCAATATCCCGACTACAATCACGTATGGTTAGAGTTTTATGTCCCTGGCTTTGGCTGGGTGCCGATGGAATCTAATCCCGATGATATCCAGGAGCGCGGCCCCTATCCCCTGCGGTTTTTTATGGGTTTAGCTTGGTATCACGTGGAATTGGGCAAGGGTATTCGCTTTGAAAGTCTCCGTCTGGCAGGGGTTCCCGTTCATAAGCGGGATATTCCGATCGGGGATTTGGCCCTCAACCACATCCGGTTTAAGATTTTGGAGGAGTTGGTCGATTTTGACTAATTGATAATTGATAATTGATAATTGATAATTGTCAATTATCAATTGTCAATTGTCAATTCAAAGAGCCAACGACCAATGACCATTGTGGCAAAATTGGAGGAAAAGAGGTGTGGCAGTTTTCGGCTTTTACGGTTTTGGCTACCCTAGCGCTGGTGCTGATGGTGGGGGTTAGCGGGGGTATTCTGTACTTGACGGCGGCGGAGTGGCGCGATCGGCGTCGTCAGGAGCAAGAGTCTCGCGAGCGATCGACCCCCATCAAACGCCGAAAATAGCGGGATGAGACCCACCGGCTAGGTCATTTGTCCTTTGTCCTTAGTCCTTTGTCATTTGTGACTAGACAAGGGACAAGGGACTAAGGACAAGTAACAACTTAATTTTTTGCTTATGCTGACACGAGAAAAAATCGTTTATTACCTAGAAAGCGATGAGAGTTCCGTAGCCAAATGGGTAAATTTAATAGTGCCAGCGCTGGTCTTACTTTCTTCGGCAATTTTTGTAGCAGAAACCCATCCCATTGACCCTGAATTAAAATCCGTACTTACCCAAATTAATGCTATAATCCTCTTGATTTTTGCCCTAGAATATGCAATTAGATTTTGGTGCGCTGAAAATAAGTTAACATTTTTCTTCAGTTTTTACTCAATTATCGATTTACTCGTAATTCTGCCATTTTTTGTCAAAGCATTCGATTTCAGCTTTATCCTGATTTTCCGCTGGTTTAGGATTCTCCGATTGCTCCGATTTATCGAAACTCAGACTTTTTTCGGCAGCATTGACCGGGAAGATGGCACCATCCTGGCTCGAATTTTATTTACTTTATTTGCCATTATTTTCGTTTATTCTGGCTTAATTTATCAAGTAGAGCATCCAGTCAACCCAGAAGACTTCACCACATTTTTCGATGCTTTCTACTTTTCCGTCGTCACCATGACTACGGTGGGTTTTGGCGATGTCACGCCATTGTCTCCCTGGGGCAGGTTGATGACGGTGATGATGATTTTAACCGGTGTTGCCCTGATTCCCTGGCAAGTAGGAGATTTAATCAAGCAATTAATCAAAACTGCCCACAAAGTTGAGAGGGAATGTGGCGTTTGTCGTCTATCTTTTCACGATACTGATGCCAAATTTTGCAAACGCTGCGGCGCCGAGTTGCTCCCTCCCGATGAGGGGTGATGGGAAGTGGGGGAGACGGGGACCAGGGGACGGGGGGACGGGGGGGAGTGTGGGGAGTGGGGGG